>JAKZTB010000230.1:0-19498 GCA_047517345.1 Alphaproteobacteria bacterium | reverse complement strand
CTAAACCGGAACCGCGATGGCCTCCGCTGTGGATAGCCGGCTTGCCTACGCCAGACTCTCGGCGGTCGCTACGGCAAGCCGCCTACCCACAGCTAACAGAGGCTCCAACAACTCCTACACCACGTCCTGGGACACGACCTTATTTTACGGGTCTGAAGCAATAATTTCTTTGCCCGTCGTGATTATTTGCGATGCCTGATCGATTGAACGCGTATATCCCCCTTCGCACGTTGCATCGTCGCGAATCGTGGATGAAAATGTTTGCCAGATGACGTACCGGCATAATATCGACAATTGTCTTGCGGACGCTATCGGTTCGATGGGGTTGGAGCGCCCCGACTATGAGGCGGCGCTCGCCCGCACCGAACCGGCGTTGGCGCAACTTCGTGAGTGGCGGTCCGCGGGCGGTTTACCGTTGCTCGCGCTGCCTGGCGCACGCGACGACTTGAAGGCCCTGGCGCCGCATGCGGCCCTGTTCCGGGCACGGTTCGACGATGTCGTGGTGCTTGGTACCGGCGGTTCCAGCCTCGGCGGGCGCAGCCTCTACGCGTTGGCCGACGCCGGATGGGGGCCGCCGCAGAGGACGCCGCGGCTCCATTTCATGGACAATGTCGACCCGCACAGCTTCGACGCGCTGTTCGGTTCCTTGGACCCATCGCGGACCGGTTTGCTCGCGATCTCGAAATCCGGCGGCACCGCGGAAACGATGGCCCAGGCCTTGGCCTGTTTCGGCTGGCTGCAGGCGGCCGGTGCGGATGTGTCGGTCCATGCGTTGGTTATTGCGGAGGCGGCGGACAATCCGCTGCGCCGTCTCGCGGCGCGGCACGGCGTTACGGCGTTGGACCATGATCCCGGTGTCGGCGGACGCTATTCCGTTCTGTCCCTGGTCGGCATGCTGCCCGCGCTGATTGCGGGGCTCGACGCCGCGGCGATCCGTGCGGGGGCAGCGGCTGTGCTGGACGGGACATTGGCGGCGGCACTTCCGGTGGAGTGCCCGCCCGCGGTGGGCGCGGCGGTCAATGTTGCGCTGGCCGAGACGCGCAATGTCGGCGGAACGGTGCTGATGCCCTATTCCGACAGGCTAGCGCCCTTCGCATTGTGGTTCCGTCAGCTTTGGGCGGAAAGCCTTGGAAAGGACGGCAAAGGTACGACGCCGATCAACGCGGTCGGTACGGTCGACCAGCACAGTCAGTTGCAGCTTTACCTGGCGGGGCCGAACGACAAGATGTTCACGGTCGTTATGACCCAAGGCGGCGGCGAAGCGGTGGACACCGCGATCGCCGCGGATCCGGCGCTCGACTATCTAACCGGTCGCAGCCTGGGCGACCTGCTCGACGCCTGCCAGCGCGGTACGGCCGATGCGCTTGCCGCTGCGGGGCGGCCGGTCCGGATCATTTCGGTTGAATCTGTCGACGAACGCACATTGGGTGCGCTGATGATGCATTTCATGCTGGAGACGATCATCGCTGCCCATCTGCTGGGAATCGATCCCTTCGACCAGCCCGCCGTGGAGGATGGCAAGCAGCGGGCGCGGCGTTATCTGGATGGGATGGGGGAAAGCTAGGCAATGACGATCCGTCGTCTACCCGAGACAGTCATCAACCGAATCGCCGCCGGCGAGGTGGTCGAACGGCCGGCGTCCGCGGTCAAAGAGTTGATCGAAAATAGCCTGGATGCCGGCGCGGCGCGGGTCGAAATTGGGCTGCGGGACGGCGGTAAGGCGCTGATCGCCGTCACCGACGATGGCGCGGGCATGGCGCCGGAAGATTTAGCATTGGCGATCGAGCGCCATGCCACCTCGAAACTGGCGGGCGACGATCTTTTCGACATTCAGACGATGGGTTTCCGCGGCGAGGCGTTGCCTTCGCTGGGCGCGGTCAGCCGCATGGCGATCACCAGCCGCCCGCCGGCGGCCGAGAGCGCCTGGACGATCCGGATCGAAGGCGGCGCGGTGACCGATCCGTCTCCGGCCGCCCATCCCCCGGGGACGCGGGTCGAAATCCGCGACCTGTTCTACGCGACGCCGGCGCGGCTCAAATTCCTCAAGAGCGACCGGGCCGAGACCGGGCAGATTCTAGATGTGGTGAAGCGCCTCGCCATGGCCCGCCCAGATGTCGCGTTCAGCCTGCATGACGGCGCGAAAGAGCGGCTCCGCATCACGTCCGCGACCGGCGATCTGCTCGATTCGCGGCTCGACCGGCTCGGCGCGATCATGGGGCGCGAGTTTTCCGAGAACGCCTTGCGCATCGAAGCGGAACGGGACGGTGTGCGCCTCGACGGCTACGCCGGGGTGCCGACCCTGAACCGCGCCAATTCCATGCAGCAGTTCCTGTTCGTCAACGACCGGCCCGTGCGCGACAAGCTGCTGTTCGGCGCGGTGCGTGCCGCTTATATGGACTTTCTCGCCCGCAACCGGCATCCGATGGTGGCGCTGTTCCTGGCAGTCGATTCGCGGCTTGTGGATATCAACGTGCACCCCGCCAAGGCCGAGGTACGGTTTCGCGACGCGGGTACGGTGCGCGGGTTGATTATCGGCGCGCTGAAGCATGCCCTGGCGCAAGCGGGCCACCGCGCCTCTACGACGGTCAGCGCTGCGGCACTTGGTGCCATACGGCCGGCGGCCCAACCGCTGCCGACCGGCCGCGGGATTGGCGGCTACGCCTACCGGCCTACGACGCCGGCGCGCGGTTTGGCGGAGGATGCGATCGCCTTCCAGGCGCCGCTCGACGGAGCCGCGCCTGTTGCGCCATCCGCCATGTCCGATGCCGCGCCCGCCGCCCAAGAGGTGATCGACTATCCGCTTGGCGCGGCGCGGGCGCAGCTGCATGAGACTTATATCGTGTCGCAGACCGAGGACGGGATCGTCATCGTCGATCAGCACGCCGCCCATGAACGGCTGGTCTATGAGAGCATGAAACGGTCGCTTGAAGAGACCGGCGTTTCTCGGCAAGCGTTGCTGATACCGGAAGTGGTGGAAGTGGACGATCCGGGGCGTCTGGTCGCGCGTGCGAACGAGCTGGCCGAGCTCGGCCTGGTGTTGGAAGCCTTCGGCGACGGTGCGGTCTTGGTGCGTGAAGTCCCGGCTTTGCTGGGTCAGATCAATGCAAAGGCGTTGGTCCGTGACCTGGCGGACGAGCTTGCCGCGTACGGCGACGCTTACAGTTTGAAGGAGAAACTCGAGGAAGTGTGCGGCACCATGGCATGCCACGGCTCGGTCCGCGCGGGCCGGCGTTTGAACGCCGAGGAAATGAACGCGCTGTTGCGGGAAATGGAGGCGACGCCGCATTCCGGTCAATGCAATCACGGCCGGCCGACTTATGTCGAACTGAAGCTCGCCGATATCGAGCGGCTGTTCGGCCGCCGATAGCACCAAACGCCTTTACGTAAATCCAACCCGCATGTTTCCGCTGCTCATCGCCACCTGCGTCAACCTGATCGCGCTCGGGGTGGTCCTACCGGTGCTGCCCTTCTACGTCACCAAATTCGGCGCCGGTCCCGAACTCGCGGCGCTCATCTTCTCCGTCTTTTCGGGCGCCAGCCTGTTGACGGCACCGTTTTGGGGACGGTTGTCCGACCGCATTGGCCGGAAACCGGTGCTGCTGATCAGTGTGGCGGGGACCTGTGCGTCCTATATCTGGCTCGCCAATGCGGATACGCTTTGGGAAGTGTTTGCCAGCCGCGGTTTCGCCGGCGCTACGGCGGGCTGGCTCACCGCATCGCAAGCTTTTATCGCCGACGTGACGACGGCCGAGAACCGGGCCAAGGGCCTCGGTATGCTGGGCGCGACGTTCGGGATCGCCTTCATCATCGGTCCGGGCATCACCTTCATGGTGTTGGGCGGTGGTGGGGATCTCGTATTGCCGGCCTATGTCGCGTCCGGCTGTACGGCGACTGGGCTCCTACTCGCGTTTGTTCTGATCAAGGAACCGGAGAAACACCAAACCCGCTCAGGCGCGCGCTTCAATATGGCGTTTTTCCGGACGCCCACCTTGTTCCGGCTATTTGCGGTCTACTTCGCCATCTTCCTGGCCTTTACCGGTTTGGAGGCGACCTTCGCGCTGTGGTGCCGCGATCTGTTCGAATTCGGTCCTCGCGAGGTGACGCCCTATTTCGTGTTCATCGGGCTCGTGGCGGCGCTGGTGCAGGGCGGTATGGTCGGGCCGATCGTGAAGCGCTTCGGCGAAGCGCGCGTGATCCTGATAGGGATCGTGACCTTGGGGCTCGGCCTGGCGTTGCTGCCGGCGGCGTTTACGCCGTGGCTCGTACTCGCGCCGATGGCGTTGATCGTATTCGGCTTCAGTGTGATCGGCCCGTCGACGCAAAGCTTGATGACGCAGACGGCGCCCTCCGATTTGAAGGGTGGCGTTATGGGGCTGGCACAATCCTTCGCCAGCGCGGCACGCATCGCCGGTCCCGCTTGGGCGGGAGCCGTATTTGCCGGTTTTGGCCCGCACTGGCCCTATTTCATCGGCGCGATGCTATTGGTGCCCGTCGCCTTGGCGGCGTTGCCCCTATTGCGTCGGCCTACGGCGCAATAGGAACAAGATCTGCGCGGCGCCGTATTTGCGGAAGTCGGCTTCTTCCAGAAAATTCGGCGGTGTGAAACTTTCTGCAGAACTAAATTCCGCGACGATCAACGTTGCCTCACCAAGCCAGCCGCGCCGGTCGAGCGCGATCAGCGCCGGGTCGAGTAATCCAGATTTATAGGGCGGGTCGAGGAAGGCGATGTCGACTGGGCGATCCGTCGGCGGCGGTTTCGTCGCGTCCGCGGCGATCACGGTCGTTCGATCCTCTTCGTCACAGGCGGCGATGTTGTCGGCCAAGGCGATTCGAGCACCACGCGCATTATCGAAGAAAGTCACATGGCGCGCGCCGCGGCTCAGCGCTTCGAGGCCCAACGCGCCGGTGCCGGCGAAGGCGTCGAGCACGCGCGTGCCCTCGATCTCACCCGCGATACGTCCGTGTTCCAGAATGTTGAACAGCCCTTCGCGGGCGCGGTCGGAAGTCGGGCGGATGTCCGGGCCCGGCGGCGCGGTAAGCGGGCGGCCGCGATGCCTACCGGCGACGATTCGCAAAATTGAACCTCGCCGCCAGTTTCTTGCCGAGCTGTTCGCGGACGACCTTCGCGGGCGATTCTTCAATCCCATTGCGCCTCAGGGCGCCGAGCTGGAACGGCCCGTAGGCGGTTCGGATCAACCGGTTTACCGTATAGCCAAGTTTTTCCATGACACGGCGGATCTCCCGGTTCTTGCCCTCGCGCAGGCCGATCGAAACCCAGGCGTTGGCGCCCTCCTGCCGCTCCAACGTCGCCTGTATGGCACCATAGCGCATGCCGTCCACGGTGATGCCGCCGGCGAGCGATGCCAGATTCTCGGGCTCGACCCGGCCATAGACCCGGGCCCGGTAGCGTCGCGTCCAGCCGGTCGACGGCAATTCCAGATGGCGTTTCAGCGCGCCGTCGTTGGTCAGCAGCAACAGGCCCTCGGAGGACATGTCGAGGCGGCCGATCGTCATGACCCGGGGCAGGCCGGAGGGCAGCCGGTCGAATACCGTCGTCCGGCCTTCCGGGTCGCGTTCCGTCGTGACCACGCTGGGCGGCTTGTGATAGCGCCACAGCCGCGTCGAGGCGGCCGCCGGCAGCGGCTTTCCGTCGACCAGCACGGCCGCCGGATCGGCGACGTTGAAGGCGGGCGAGTCGAGCACCGCACCGGCAACGCGCACGCGGCCCGCCTCGATCCAGCGTTCAGCCTCGCGCCGAGAACACAGGCCGGCGCGCGCCATGATCTTGGCGATGCGCTCGCCTTTCTGTCCGGCTTCGGGGGCTGCGTCATTCATGGGGCGAGACGAGTACTCCGTTTCATCAATTGTGGCAATGGTCCGCTTGACCTCCTTCGGCCTGCGCGGCAGGTTTCGCCGAATGGATACCAACTCTCCCATGGCTCTGGCGCTGCAGGAGGCGGAACAGGCTGCGGCGCGCGGCGAGGTGCCGGTCGGCGCGGTGCTGGTCGATGGCGCGAGCGGCGCGGTGCTGGCGCAGGCCGGCAACCGTACGGAAGCGGCGTGCGATCCGACGGCGCACGCGGAAATGCTTATCATCCGCGCAGCCGCGGCGAAGGCCGGCGCGCCGCGCCTGCCCGGCGCGGACCTCTTTGTGACGTTGGAGCCTTGCGCGATGTGCGCCGCCGCCATTTCTTTCGCACGCATCCGGCGGCTCTATTTCGGCGCCTACGATCCGAAGGGCGGTGGTGTCGAGCATGGCGCCCGCTTCTTCGAGCAGGACACCTGCCACCATGCGCCCGAGGTGATTGGCGGGGTCGAGGAGAGCCGCGCGGCTATGCTGTTGCGAGAGTTTTTCGCGGCGCGCCGTTAGTCGAGTCTTTGCCGCATCTCCGCACCGACCGCTTCGAACCCGTATTTCTCGTAGAACGGCTGGTTGTGCTTCGTCCATTCGAGCAGATAAAGCCCGATCTCGGCGCAGCCGCGTTCCCGCGCGGCAGCCAACATGCCTTCGATCAAGAGGCCGCCCGCATTCTTGCCGCGCGCCTCGGGATCGACGAAGAGCTCTTCGAGCTGGCAATACTCGCCGCTGTAGCGGATCGCCAGGTTGAAGGACAGGGTCGCGCTGCCCAATACACCGGCCTCGTCATCGTCGGCGACCAGGATCGTGCCGCGCTCGCCGGTCATCAGGGCATCGTATATTTCCGCCCATCCTTCCTGCACATCCTCGCCGCGCAGGGCGGCGATGAAGGACAGGCATTTTTGTTTGTCGTCCGGCGTCGCCGGTCTTACGGTCACACTCATCGTTCCGGTTCGTTCCCTGTCGCGTTCGTTTTTCTGGATCGCAGTCTAACATGACCGAAACTCCTATCCTCCTTTTGGTGGCCGCCACTTTTCTGCTCGCGGGCGGGGTGAAAGGCGTGATCGGTCTTGGTTTGCCGACGGTCTCGCTCGCGGTGCTGACCGCCACGATCGGGCTGCAGCCGGCCATGGCGCTGCTGCTCGTGCCGTCCTTTGTCACCAATCTCTGGCAGGCTTGCGTCGGCGGAAATTTCGTGGCGATCCTGAAGCGGACTTGGCTGTTCCTCATCATGGCGACGGTCACGGTTTGGGTCGGCGGGCTGGTATTGGTCGCGGTCAATGTCTCCTGGCTGTCGGCGTTGCTCGGCGCGTTGCTGGTCGTCTACTCTGCCCTGAGCCTGACACGTCCGACCGTCGCACTGCCGTGCGCGTGGGAACCCTGGGCCGGCCCGCTCCTCGGTACGGTGAACGGTGTGCTGACCGGCATGACCGGCTCGTTCGTCGTACCCGGCGTGCTCTATCTCCAGGCGATCGGCTTGCCGCGCGACAGGCTGATCCAGGCCATGGGCATGCTGTTCACGGTGTCGACGGTGGCGCTGGGTGTCTCGCTCGGCGGCCAGAACCTGCTGACCGCCGAATTGGGTACGATCTCCGTCGTTTCTGTCATCCCCGCCATCATCGGCATGGTGCTGGGCCAGAAGCTGCGGCAGCACCTGTCGGAGGCGAAGTTCCGGCGGGTCTTCTTCACTTCTATCTTGATCCTCGGGCTCTACATCATTGTCCGTTCGCCAGTGGATACGATCTAGCATATGGCGCCCTCAACCGAGAGCCGTACGCCGGCGCGAAACGTCGAGCGCGCCATGATGATCATGGTCGCCGCGATGCTGTTGCTGCCGGCCATCGATGCGCTCGCCAAGGTCCTGGCCGCGACCGTACCGGTCGGATTGATCGCCTGGAGCCGCTTCGCCTTCCAGACGGCACTGCTCGCCCCGTCCGCCTTGAAACAGCGCAGTGGCTGGCAGCGCGGCCTGTGGCCGGCGCACGCGGCGCGCGGCGCGCTTCTGGCGGTAACGACATTGATGTTTTTCGCGGCCGTTCGGGTGTTGCCCCTGGCCGATGCGATCTCGATTTTCTTCGTCGAGCCGCTGATTTTGACATTGTTGTCGGCCGTGCTGCTGGGCGAGTCGATCGGCTGGCGGCGATTGAGCGCGGTCGCCGTGGGGTTTCTGGGCGCATTGATCATCGTCCGGCCGAGCTACGAAGTCTTCGGCGTCAACGCGTTGCTGCCCCTGGCGTCGGCGCTGTGCTTTGCGCTCTATCTCATCCTCACGCGGCGGATCGCACCGCATGAGACACCGACCACGATGCAGTTCCATGCCGGTTTCTTCGGTTTTGCCGTGATGTCGGCGGGTCTGGCAGCGGGTGCCCTCTTCGACATCGCTGCCCTGACACCGGTCTGGCCGGAGATGCGGGAGTGGATCTTACTTGCCGCTGTCGGTTTGATCGCGACCGTCGGGCATCAAATGGTCGTGCACGCTTTTCGCCGCGCGGAAGCCTCGATACTGGCGCCGTTTCAATATCTCGAGATCATCGCCGCGACACTGTACGGCTTCATCCTGTTCGGCGACTTCCCCGACCTGACGACATGGGGTGGCGTCGCGATCATCATCGGATCGGGAATTTACGTCTTCCACCGCGAGCGAACGCTCGCCCGTATAGAATTGGGCCAGTCGAGACGCTAAAGCGTGCCGATGCCGCCATGCCGTTTCGACCATTGGCCCGCGTCGGCGGTGAATCTTCGGATTTCCGCCAGTTCGCGGTCGCCGAAATAACCGGCGTTCTCCGCCGGGGCGATGACGTCCGCCAACGTTGCGAGGGAAAGCAGCGGATGGCGGGTGGAAAATACGCCGTAGTCGAGCAGCACGAATGTCGCAACCACCTTCGCTTCCGCGCGGTGCAAGGCGGCTTCGAATACCGACTCGCTTTCGCCGTCCGTGGCAAGGTCGTCGACGAGCACGAAGCGGTCGCCCGGCTCGAAGCTGCCTTCGAACTGCGCCAATCGGCCGAACCCCCTGCTTTGTTTGCAGACCAAGGTCAGCGGCAAGCCGAGGCGGTCCGCAACGAGGGTCGCGAACGGAACGCCGGTCAACTCGCAGCCGGCGATCGCATCCACGTTTTCGGTATGGCTCGAAATGCACGCCACGGACATTTGCACCAGCGTGTCCCTGGCCTGCGGCGACGAGATGAGTTTCTTGCAGTCGATGAACACGGGGCTCGCCCATCCCGACGAAAAGAAAAACGGGTCGCCGTTTGCGCGCGTGTAGAGCGATTGGCTCTCGACGATGATTCGTGCGGTTTCCGCAGACCATTCCGTTTGCGCGCTCATGACCGAAACTCTCCCGTTTCGTTCGCCGCGCGCCACATCGCACCGTTCAGGACCTGGGCCGCGAGGAAAAAGTCCGCATATTCCATTTTTTCGTTCGGGTTATGGCTACCCTTGTCGTTGCGCACGAATATCATCGCCGACGGCACCCCGGCATTGGCGAAGACGGAAGAATCATGTCCGGCGCCGGACGGCATAATCTCATGGGGTATATCCTGCGCCGCGCAGGTTTCTTCCAGCAAAGAAACGATCTTCGGCGACATCGTCGCAGGCTCCGTGTAGGAGGGCGGGCCCATTTCGAACGCGACACCGCGCTTTTCGCCGATCTGATCGCATTCGGAACGCACCAGGGCCGAGAATGACTCCAGTGTTTTCGTGTCCTGGCTTCTGTATTCGAGCGCGAACGACACTTCTCCCGGCACGCGGGATACGGCGTGCTCCGACGGGTTCGTTTCGACCACCCCGGCGGTGACGACCAAATCCTCGCCCCATTCGAGCAGGACCCGCCAATGTTCGTCGATGCGGACCAGCAGGTCCGACATCGCCAGAACCGCGTCATGCCGCAGCCAGCGCGGAACCGCACCGGAATGGGCCGCTTCGCCGCGGCAGACGACCCGGCGGTGCCGCACATTGCCGCGGATGCCGGTCACCAGCCCGACCGGTTTTTCGCGGGCGATCAGGACCGGCCCCTGTTCGATATGGAGTTCGAACCAACAGGCTATTTGGGCAGGGTCCAATAACGATACGCCGCGTTTCAGGAGATCGATATCCGCACCGGTTTCCCGCATGCTATCTTCCAGGGTCTTTTTCCCGTTGCGGTGCGGCGATTTGAAATCTTCTTTCTTCAGAGCGCCGAAAATCGCCCGCGACCCGAAATAGCAGGGGCCGCCGAACCAGGCGCTTTCTTCGCCGCGCAAGGCGTAGAGCGCCATACTTCGCGCCGGAACACCGCGCGCCTTGGCCGACAGTAGAACGGCAAGTCCCGCAACGACGCCCGCCGCACCGTCAAAATTCCCGCCTTCCGGTACGCTGTCGAGGTGTGAGCCGGTCGCGACCGAAGCGAGCGCCGGTGACCGGCCCGGCAACCGCACGATCAGGTTTCGCGCCGCATCCCAAACGGTCTCCAGCCCGGCGTCTTGCGCAAACCGTTCGATCAGTTCGAATGCCGCCGTTTCGCTGGCGCCGTAGGTTTCGCGCGAGATGCCGATACCATCCAACGACGTACCCTCCAGCTTCGCGAAGAGATCGATGGAAAGCTGCTTCAGGGGGTCGGCCAGCGCAAACTCGCTGCTGTCCGTTGGCCCGCTTGTAAGCCCATTTTTCACCGGATTTCGCCTCCGAACGAAAGCGGCACCGCAGTCAACGGTGCCAATTTCAGCCACGAAAGCGATTTACACTATGCCAGTTATGGATTTATGGCAATTCGGCGAGTTTGGCCGAAGGTTGTCTAGATAGCGTCGCGGACCTTCAATTCCTTTACGTCGTCGGCGGAGTAGCCGAGCCAGTTACCATAGATATCTTCGTTGTGCTCGCCATGCAGCGGCGACGATTTGATCGGCACCTTGCTGTCGGACATGTTGAGCGGCCAGCCGGAGACGATAACTTCGCCGCGTTGCGGGTGATCGATTTTGGTCATGACGCCGCGCGCGTGCAGGTCCGGGTCGTGCATCAGCTCCTGCGTGTTGAAGACCGCGCCGCACGGCACCTTGGCCTCGGCGATGATTTCCATCACCTCATCCTTGGTGTGTTGCATGGTCCAGGCCGTGATCGCCTCGTCGACCACTTCCTTGTGGTTCCAGCGCGCCGTGCCGTCCTGCAAGCGCGGATCGGCCGCCAGATCCTCGCGGCCGATGACTTGCGTCAGGCGGCGCCAGTGCTGCTCGTTGCCGCGCGACGTGAAGATATAGCAGTAATCGTCCTTACCGCCCGGTTTGCAGGGGTACAGCCCGCCGGGCGAGGTTCCCAGGATCTCGTTGCCGGCGCGCGGCAGGACGCCGTTCAGCGGCACCTGCTTGCTCATCGGTGTGCGGCAATAGTTGATCATCGCATCGCGCATGGCGATCTGGATGTGTTGGCCGCGGCCGGTGGTCACCCGCTGGAACAGCGCGCCCAGGATGCCCATGGCGCAGAGCATGCCGGTGCCGGTATCGCCGATCGTGGCGCCCGGCTTGATCGGCGGTCCGTCCGGGGTGCCGTTGACCGCCATCGTGCCGCCGGTCGCCTGGGCGATCATATCGAAGGACAGGTAGTTGGCGTGCGGGCTGTCGGGCGAGAAGCCTTTGACCTGCGCGAAGATCACCCGCGGGTTGATCTCGCTGAGCCTGGGATAGTCGAAGCCGAGCCGCGCGAAGGTGCCGGGCGCCATGTTCTCGATGACGACGTCGACCTCGGCGATCAGCTTGGTCAGCAATTCCTTGCCCTCGTCGGACTTCAGATTGCAGGTAATGCTCTTTTTGTTGAGGTTGAAATAGATGAAATAATTGGCATCGATGCCGGGCTTGTCGGTGAAGCTCCAGCGTCCCGGTTCGCCGCGCTTCGGCTCCTCGACCTTGACCACTTCCGCGCCCATCCAGGCGAGCGCCTCGGTGCAGGAGGGGCCCGCCTCGAACTGCGTCAGGTCCAGTATCTTGACGCCGTCGAGGGCGGGCGCCGTATCGCTCGTGGTCATGCCGTTCATTGTGTTTTCCTCGCTTGCTTGTCAGGAGAGATATTGCCCGCCATTGACGTGCACCGTCTGGCCGGTGATCCGGGAGGCGGCGTCCGATGTCAGGTACACCACCGTCTGGGCGATGTCTTCGGGTTGCGTGAAGCCGCTGAGCGGCGATAGCGCGACGGCGTCGGCGATTTCTTCCTCGCTCATGCCGTCGCGCGGCTGTGCGGTATCGGTCAGGCCGGGAGCGACCGCGTTGACCCGGATACGGTGCGGCGCCAGTTCCAGCGCCATCGCCCGGGTCATGCCGACCAGCCCCGCCTTGCTGGCGACGTAATGCACGCCGCGCGGCGACGGGGTGAAGGCCGAACGCGACGTCAAATTGACGATGCTGCCGGGCCGGCCCGCCGCGACCATGCGTTTCGCCGCCGCCTGTGCGCAGAGGAACGCGCCCTTGAGATTGACGCCGAGGACCGCGTCCCATTCGGCTTCGGCCAGTTCGAGGAGGGGCGAGCGCGGAAAGATGCCGGCATTGTTGACCAGGATATCGACGCCGCCGAGCCCGTCTGCCGCGGACAGGATCGCCTCGATGTCCGCCGGCCCGGAGATGTCGCCCTGTGCGGCGACGGCCGAGACGCCCATGCTTTTGGCAGCGTCCACGATTTCCTTCGCCGCCGCTTCGTCGTCCAGATAGTTGACGATGACGGAAACGCCGATTTCGGCCAGCGCCAGCGCGACCGCACCTCCGATGCCCTGTTGCGCGCCGGTGACTACGGCAACCCTGTTGGCTTGCTCGGTCATTAGACTTTGGTACCCGGTTGAACGTCTGCGCCGCTCGGACTCGCCGGCGGCGCGGGTTGCAATTGTTCGATACCCCCTTGCCGCTGTCAATGCCGTCTTCTGTCCCGGCCCAGCCGGCGCGGTATGTTCCGCGCCAGCACCGTCAGGCCCAGCATGATCGTGCCGCTGGCGTAGAACACCGCGGACAGGGGGAAGAACAGCAGCAGGACCGAATAGAGCGCCGGCATGGTCGCCCGCGCGGTGTCGCGGTAGGTGGTGTAGACGGCGGTCATCTCGGCCCGCTCGTGCGGGTGGACGGCGCGCAGGAAGGGCACGTTGCCGGCGCCGTCGGTGATCGAGATGCCGAGCGCCGCGGCGACGATGAACCCGGCGGCGATCCAGGGGTGCCCGGCCGCCATGCCGATGCCCAAGGTCAAGATCGCGGCCAAGCTGTACCCGCCGATCAGCAGATAGCGGATACCGATCCTGCGCCCGAGCCAGCCCCACAGCATCACCGTGAACAGGGCCGACGCGCCGGCCGAGACGATGTAGCCGCCGGTCTCGGCACCGAGCCCGCTGGCAACCGCGTAGATCGGCCCGTAGACGTAGAACATGCCCCACCAGCCGGCCCTTCCGACGGAGAGCATCCAGGCGAGCGCCAGTCTGGGCTGGGCGAAATAGCGGCGCACGAAATGGACCGGGTTGGTCCGCGGCACCGCACCGGCCAGCGATCCCGCCGCGCGCGGCACGCGCAATAGCGTGAAATAGACGATGACGATCAGCGCGAATGAGGCGCTCACCGCATAGGGCAGCCAGTCGGGGCCTTTACTGTGCAAGTAGACGCCCAATGCCGGACCGATCATCCAACCGGCGCCCATGAACAGGGTCCGGACCGGCTCGAAGCGCGACAGCTCGCGGCGCGGGATATGCTCCATGATGTACAGGTTGGTGCAGATCATGACGGACGCCGCGCCGAACATCTGCAGCAGCATCGCCGGCACGAAGGTCGCCAGGCTGTAATGCGAGAACAGGGCCGCCGACACGATCAGACAGGCCGCGCCGACCCGCAGCATCCAGCGCCGGCGCAGCCGGATCACCAGCCACGGCACCGACAGGCTGCCGAACAGCCCGGTCACGGCGGTCAGGAAATACAGCACGCTGACCTGCTGCGCGCTGCCCAGCAGATCGTAGGCCTGCAACGGCACCAGCGCCGCCACCGTCGCCCGGGCCAGCGAGTCGAGCGCCAGGATGGCGACGAACGCCGCTCCGCCGGGTCGGGCCAGGGCGGTAAAGTCGATGCGGATCAGGGCAGCGGCCACGCGCCGGCATAGGGTTGCGTCAGGGCCCGTTCGACCATTTCCAGATGGTCCTGGCCGTAGAACATGTCGCCGGCGACGAAATAGGTCGGCGAGCCGAAGACGGAACGGTCGATGGCTTCCTGGGTGTTGGCCTTGTAGATAGTTTGTATCCCCGCCGTCAGCGCCGCGTCGAGCAAAGCGGCCGGATCGATATCGATGGATTGGGCCAGCCGGACGAGGGTGTCCCGGTCGGCGAGGTCGGCGTCGTCGCGCCAATGCGCTTCCAGCAGGCAATGGGCGAGCCGGTCGGCGTCGGCATCCTGTCGCACGGCGGCGATCAGCATGCCGTTGGCGAGCGTCATGTCGTTGTAATGGTGGGTCGGCATGCCCCGCACGACCGGCGCGTTGCGTTCCTCCGACCAGCGTTCGATCTCGCGGCCGAAATAGTAGGCGCGGTGCGCGGTCGAGCGGATGCGGGTCGATCCGGCGCCGCCCGCCTCGACGACCGGGCCCAAATCGATCGGCTTGTGCACAATACGGTGATTGCCGGCGCGGACGATTGCCATGAAACGGGCCGAGCCGAGATAGGCGAAGGCGGAGTGGGCAGCGTAGAAATATTCGATGTCGGCCATTGGTTAATCCTAGCAGTTCGGGGTTACGCCACGGACGGCAGTTCGCGCGGGTAGATCAGATTGAGGATCGATCCCGTGTGCGGCGCCGTTTCCGGCCACGGCTTCGCGAAACGCAACACGGCGAGCGCGCAGGTCGGCATCCGACCGCCATCGTCGCGCGCCGGGACGTCGCTGTCCGCGAGCGCCGCCAATAGGTCTTCCAGGCCCGGATTGTGGCCGACGATCATGGCGCGCCGCGCCGCGCCCGGCAAGCCGCGCACGATCGCCAGCAGCGTTTCCAGCCCCGCCAGGTAGACGGCGTCTTCCTCGCGGATCGCGGCGGGGTCGACATCCATCGCCTGGCAGACACGGCGCGCCGTGGCGAGGGCCCGGTTCGCCGGCGAAGTAACGGTAATATCGGGTACCAAACCATTGTCGAGGACCCAGCGCCCGATGCGGTCCGACGCGCGTTCGCCACGCTTCTTCAGCGGCCGGTCGAAATCTTCCATGCCCCGCGGCCAATCCGACTTGCCGTGCCGCAGGATCAGAAGTTCGTGGGTCGCGTCCACCATTATTCGGACAGGCTCCTACGCCTCTTCCCGTTCGATGGCGCGCCAGCCGATGTCGCGGCGGCAGAACCCGCCCGGCCAGTCGATCCGGTCGACCGCCGCATAGGCCGCGGTCTGCGCGGCTTTCACGGTAGGCCCGAACCCGGTAACGTTGAGAACGCGCCCGCCCGTGGCCAATAGCTGGCCGTCTTCGCGCCGGGTGGTTCCGGCATGGAAGATCACCGTATCCTCGCTGGCCGCAAGTTCCACACCGTCGATTTCCGTCCCTTTCTCATAGCCGCCGGGATAGCCGTTCGACGCCATGACGACGCTCAGCGCCGCCTCGTCGCGCCACCGCAGATCGAAGCTGTCGAGCACCCCGTCGGCCGCGGCAACCAAGGCGATCAGGATATCCGACATCAGCAGGACCATGAGCACCTGGCATTCCGGATCGCCGAAACGAACGTTGTATTCGATCAGTTCCGGACCGTCGTCGGTGATCATCAGTCCGGCATAGAGGACGCCCTTGTAAGGCCGTCCTTCGGCCTTCATGCCTTCGACGGTCGGCCGGACGATCTTCTCCATGACAGTGTCCGCCATCGCCTCGGTCATCACCGGGGCCGGCGCATAGGCGCCCATGCCGCCGGTATTGGGCCCCTTGTCGCCGTCGAAGACCGCCTTGTGGTCCTGCGCCGACATCATCGGCAGCGCAGACTCGCCGTCGCACAGCGCGAAGAAGCTGGCTTCCTCGCCTTCCAGAAAGGCTTCGACGACCAACTCCGCGCCGGCCTCGCCGAACTGTCCGTCGACCATTGCAGCGTCGATCGCCGCCAATGCTTCGTCGACATCGGCCGCCACCGTGACGCCCTTGCCGGCGGCGAGCCCGTCCGCCTTGACGACGATCGGCGCGCCCTGTTCGCGGACCCACTGTTTGGCCGCTTCCGGCTCGGTGAAGCGGCGGTAGGCGGCGGTCGGGATATCGTATTTTGCGCAAAAATCCTTGGTGAAGCCCTTGGAGCCTTCGAGAATCGCGGCGGCGGCGGTCGGGCCGAAGGATTTTACGCCCATCGCGTCGAGCCGGTCGACGAGACCGAGGATCAGCGGCGCTTCCGGTCCGACGACGACGAAATCGATATCCTGTTTTTCGACGAAAGCGATCAGCCCGTCGATGTCCTCGGCGTCGATATCGATGCATTCCGCGTCCGCCGCGATGCCCGCATTGCCGGGCGCGCAGTACAGCTTGTCGCAAAGCGGCGAGGCGGCGATCGCCCAGCACAGGCTGTGCTCCCGGCCGCCCGATCCGACCACCAGAACTTTCATGTGTCCTCCCAAGGCACGCGGTATACTCGGCCGCTCATTCATATCACGACGGCCGCGCCGATGACCGAGATTTCGACCGACAATCCCAGAAACATGCCGGAATATTCGGTTTCCGAATTGTCGCAGGCGCTCAAGCGGACGGTCGAGGACGCGTATTCCTATGTCCGGGTCCGGGGCGAGGTTTCCGGCTTCAAACGGGCGGCGTCCGGCCATCTCTACATGTCGCTGAAGGACGAATCGGCGAACCTCGACGCGGTCTGCTGGCGCGGCGTCGCAGGCCGGCTCGCGATCGAGCCGGAAGACGGTATGGAGGTCATCGCGTCCGGCAAGCTGACGACCTATCCGGGGCGGTCGAAATACCAGATCGTGATCGATTCGCTGGAGCTGGCCGGCGAAGGCGCGTTGCTCAAGATGCTCGAGGACCGGCGCAAGGCGCTCGCCGAGGAGGGGTTGTTCGACGAAGCGCGCAAGCGCCCGATCCCGTTCCTGCCGGAGGTGATCGGCGTCGTTACTTCACCGACCGGCGCGGTGATTCGCGACATCCTGCACCGGCTCGACGATCGTTTCCCACGTCACGTGCTGTTGGCGCCCACACTGGTCCAGGGCGAAGGCGCGGCGGCGCAGATCGCGGCGGCAATCGAGGGTTTCAATAGCCTTGATCAAGAGAGTGCGGTGCCGCGGCCGGACGTTCTGATCGTGGCGCGCGGCGGCGGCAGTCTCGAAGACCTGTGGGCCTTCAACGAGGAGATTGTCGTGCGTGCCGCGGCGGCGTGCGAGATCCCGCTGATCTCCGCCGTGGGGCACGAGACCGACACGACCCTGATCGACTTCGCATCCGACCGGCGCGCGCCGACACCGACGGCAGCGGCGGAAATGGCGGTCCCGGTCCGGTCGGAGCTGGTCGAGACGGTCATGGACGCGGCCCGGCGCATGGTCGGCGGCATGTCCCGCATGCTGGAGGAGCGGCAGCTCCGCATCGAAGGGTTGGCGCGGGGCCTGCCCGACGTCACTGGCCTGCTCGGCGTGCAGATGCAGCGCCTCGACGGGGCGGTTGAACGGTTCGGCAATGCAGGGATGGCGGTTGTGGCGCAGCGCACCCAATCGGTGGCGCTGTTGGCGGCACGCCTCAAGAGCCCGGCGCAGGTCGTCGACGAGGCGGGCCGAAAAGTTGACGCGGAGGCGCGCGCGCTGCAGACCTCTATGGCACAGCGCTTCGGCCGGCAGCAGGAGCGTTTTGCCGTTCTCTCCGGCCGACTGGCATCCCTTCCGCTGCGGCGGACAGTCGAGGCAGCCGGTAACGCCGTTCGCGATTTATCGCCGCGTTTGGCCCAGGGCATGCAAAGGCGCGTCGTCGATAGTGAACGGCGCTTGGCGCATCTGGCGGAACTGCTGGAAAGCTATTCGACCGAGCACGTGCTGGCGCGTGGATATGCGGTCGTACGGGACGCCGACGGCGTACCGGTTACGTCAGCGAAACGGTTGCGGCCCGGCGACAAGGTTGGGCTGCAGCTTGCCGACAGCATGGCCAACGCGGTGATCTCCGGCGACCGTTCTAAGCGGACCGCAAAACCGGTCGAAGGCGCGCAGGGCGAATTGCTGTGAGGTTCCTGGTTGCGGGGCTGGCCGCACTGCTGGCGATGCCGGCCCTTGCGATCGAACTGGAAGGCAAGTTCACCCAGGGCGGGTTGATTTTCGGCAAGGCCGAACCCGGTACGAAAATTTCCCTGGACGGACGGGCGGTACGGGTTTCGCCGCAGGGCGACTTCGTGTTCGGTTTCGGGCGCGACGCGCCGCCTTTGGCGATATTGAAACTCGAACGCGCTGGGACATCGGTAGAAGAACGAAAGTTGACGGTATCGGCGCGGAAGTATCGTATCCAACGCATCGACGGCCTGCCGCACCGCATGGTGACGCCACCGCCAGAGGTATTAGCGCAGATCAAGCGGGAGAACGCATCGATCGCCAAGGTGCGTGCGCAAGACAATGCCGTGGTGCATTTTCGCGGCACATGGTTGAAGCCCGCACCGGGCCCGGTGACCGGCATCTATGGCAGTCAGCGCGTTCTCAACGGTAAGCCGCGGCAACCGCATTTCGGCATCGATTTCGCGGCTCCCGTGGGTGCGCCGGTGGTCGCGCCAGCCGGCGGGACGGTCACCCTCGCTCACAAGGACATGTACTACACCGGCGGCACGGTGATCATCGACCACGGGCACGGGCTGACATCCGCCTTCCTGCATCTCAGCGCGCTTTCGGTGGAAAGGGGCGATTCCGTCGAACGCGGTCAGCGGATCGGTGCGGTCGGTGCGACCGGCCGGGCCACGGGCCCGCATCTCGACTGGCGCATCAACTGGTTCGAAAGGCGCATCGACCCGGCCTTCCTGCTGCCTGCGGATGCGATTAACTAGTTTGACAAAGCCCGGCTGACCAGGGATTCGATCTCCTGCGGGTTGCGCCATTCCACCACGACCGGCACGGGTTCGACCATCACCTTCGAATCCCGCGGCAAGCGCGCATAATCTTTTGCCGTGGTAACCGCTGTTGCGCCTGACGCGCGCGCGGTTTCGACCAGCCGCATGATTTCATCGGGCGTGAATTCGTGATGATCGGGAAAGCTCCGTTTGGTGACGATGCGGCAGCCCAGATCTTCAAGGGTCGCGAAAAATTTAGCCGGCCGGCCGATGCCGGTGAAGGCCACCACGTTACGGCCGGCGAGACGCTCCACCGCCGGTGCCGGCGCCAACCGGCCGCGGATCACCGGCAGCGACGCATCTTCCAGTTCGGCCGCAACGCCCACGGTGTCGGGCTCCATGAGAATGATGGCGTTGGCGCGCGCGAGTCCGTCGGCGATAGGTTCGCGCAACGGGCCCGCCGGCAGCACGCGGCCATTGCCGAACCCGAAGCCGCCATCGACGACGACCAGGCTGAGCGTCTTGTCGATTGATGGATTCTGCAGGCCGTCATCCATGACGATCGCCGTCGCTCCGGCGGCGACCGCAGCCTTTGCCCCGGCGGCCCGGTTGCGTGCGATCCATGTCGGTGCGATTTCGGCCAACAGCAGCGGTTCGTCGCCGACATCGCGCGCCGTATGCTTTTTGTGGTCGACCCGTAAG
>JAKZTB010000229.1:0-5228 GCA_047517345.1 Alphaproteobacteria bacterium | reverse complement strand
GACGATCGAAGCCGTGCTGCGCCGCATTCCGCGCGATCTTGGCGAAACGTACGACGTCGAGGTGCTGATCATCGACGATTCGTCGCAGGACGGCACATTCGAGCGCGGCTACGCTGTGAAACAGGCGAAAGACCTGCCGTTCACGCTGCACGTCCTGTTCGGCGTCGGATCGGCGGGCGGCGTGGTATGGCTGCTGACCGGACGCCAGTGGCCGACATCGTTTCCACATATCGATTCGCTGCCGCGAGACGGCTGAGAACTAGCGACGGATATTATTGCAGGGCGTGCGCGGCGCTCGTTGGTATAATCGGCGAATGGTTGATAACGCGACAAATGGATTTTCTCTGCAGGGCTACCGCGCGCTGCTGACCGGGCTCTTCGAGCGCGGCTACACGGTGCGTGATTTTTCCAACTTCGACCCTCAATCGCCGCATCTTCTCTTGCGCCACGACATCGATATGTCGATCGCCGCCGCGCACGAAATCGCGGCTTCGGAGCGCGATCTCGGTGTCACGTCAACTTATTTCGTTCTGTTGCGCTCGGAATTATACAGTCCGTTTTCCAAAGCGGGCCGGGAGGATTTGCTGCGGCTTGTCGCGATGGGACATGAGATAGGTCTGCACCTCGACGCCGCGATGTACGCCAACGAGCCGGCGGCGTTGGACCGGGCGGCGGCGTGGGAATGCGAATTGCTGGAACGTCTGATCGAGCGGCCGGTGCGCATCGTCAGCCTGCACAGGCCGGCGCGAAGCTTGCTCGATACGCAAAATTCCCTCGGTGGACGGCCGCACACCTACCAACGGCGATATTTCAGCGAAATCGGCTATAGCTCGGATTCGCGAGGCGACTGGGGCCACGGGCATCCCTTCGATCATAAGGTGGTCATGAACAAAACAGCGCTTCAGCTCCTGACGCATCCGATCTGGTGGACCGGCGAGGCGGCCGGTCCCAAGGTTCGGATGAACCGGTTCCTGCGCCAACGTCATGAGGCGCTGAGCCGCGCCCTTGCTCGAAACTGCGGCGTTTTCGACGACGGCGGGACGTCATGACCGGCGGGCCGAAGGTCGGCGTTCTCGGGCTTGGGCATTGGGGCCCCAACCTGCTTCGCAATTTTCAAGGGCTGGGCGCGCTAGGTGCATTCTGCGACCCCGACGCCGCAGCGCTTGAAAAGGCGGCGGCGCGCTATCCCGACGTTGAATCGTACGGCGACGCGGCGCAAATCCTGGCCGACCGGTCGCTTTCGGCGGTCGCGGTCGCAACGCCGGCGGTCACGCACGGCGCCATGGTGCGCCAGGCGCTGGCCGCCGGAAAGCACGTGTTCGTGGAAAAACCGCTTTGCCTCGACGTCGCGGAAGCGGAAAGCCTCAAGGCCGAAGCGGATGGACGCGGGCTGGTATTGATGGTCGGACATTTGCTGCTGTATCACCCGGCCTTCCGCATGCTCCGCAGACAGGTTCGCGACGGCGCCCTCGGCCGGCTGCGCTATATCTATTCGAACCGGCTCAGCCTGGGGAAAATCCGCCGCGAAGAAAACTCGCTTTGGTCCTTCGCGCCACATGACATATCCATGATTCTTGCCCTGACGGAGACCATGCCGCTCAGGGTCACGGCCAATTCTTCCAGCTACCTGACCTCGGGCGTCGCCGACACGACGCTCACGCACATGGAATTTCCCAATAATATAAGCGCGCATATATTTGTCTCATGGCTGCATCCCTACAAGGATCACCGCATGATCGTCATCGGTGAGGATGCGATGGCCGTGTTCGACGATGTCGCGGCCGGCGCGGAAAAACTGACGCTGTACCGCCATCGCGTGGGATGGGACGGCGATATCCCGGTCGTGCGCAAGGCGAACGGAACTCCGATCCCCTACGAAGACGAGGAGCCGTTGCACGTCGAATGCGCGGCGTTCCTCGACGCCGTCGCAGGACGGAGAGACCCGCCGTCCGACGCCGCGGAGGGCATCAGGGTTCTGCGCGTGTTGAACGCCAGCTGCGACGCCATGGAGAGCGGCGATACGGTTGCGCTGGCGGCGGCGGAAACGATGTGAGCGCGTATTTCGTTCATCCCAGCGCCGTCGTCGACGACGGCGTCGCGATCGGCGCGGATACCAAGATCTGGCACTTCTGTCATGTTCTCGGCGGCAGCCGCATCGGCGCCGGCTGCGTACTCGGGCAAAATGTGATGGTCGGCCCGGACGTCGAAATCGGCGACGGCTGCAAAATTCAGAACAACGTCTCCGTCTACAAGGGCGTCACGCTCGAGGCGGCGGTGTTTTGCGGCCCGTCCAGCGTTTTCACGAACGTGCTGACGCCGCGCGCCTTCGTTGAAAAAAAGGACGAATTCGAACCCACCTTGGTCCGCCAGGGCGCCACGATCGGCGCCAACGCGACGATCGTCTGCGGCGTGACGATCGGGCGTTACGCCATGATCGGTGCCGGCGCTGTCGTGATACGCGACGTTCCCGACCACGCGCTTGTCGTCGGCAACCCCTCGCGGCGGATCGGCTGGGTCAGCCGCGCGGGAGAAAGGCTCGGCGCGGACCTTGTCTGTCCCCGCACAGAGGAACGCTACCGGGAAACCGAAACCGGCCTCGTTCTCGAACCATCCGCTTAAAAAACACCCGTCTGGCTGGTTAGCACGACAGTGCCGAACTGCTCGAAGTCGCCATGAAGCAACGGCACCGAAGTTAGGATTGAGCCCGCAAAGAAGAGCAAGGTGATCAACGCGGCCGTGCCGGCACCGCGTCGGTGTCTTATCGGCACCGCAAATGCGGCGGGCAGCATCAGGAACGGCAGCAGTTGTGCGACCGGCCGGGTCATGATCGCGAGGCCGAGCGCCAAACCGGCCGCCGCCGCCCACCGTGCCTCGCCGCTTTTCAGGAACCGGCTGCACGCCAGCAGCATCGCCGAAAAAAGCATCAAAAACAGCGAATCGCTCAAAATCATTGCGCTGTGGACGATCAGGTTTGGCCACAGCGCCGCCAGGAGCCCCGCGGGCAGCGCCAACCGTTTGCAATAGGTCGCCGCCAAACCGGCGATAAGGAGACAGGTGATCGTATCCAGAAGGGATTGGACGACGAGCGCTGCCACCAGCGAATCGTCGAAAAGGGCTTGAACCGTCGCAAGGAGTAGGAAATAGCCGGGCACTCTTTCGGTTTGCGGTACGACATCGTCTCCCAAACTTATTGAGAATGAGCCATGTTCCAAGAGCACCATGGCGCCGCTCCAATACAACGACGCATCTTCCTTGAGTAAGTTTTCCGTCGAGGTGGGAAGAATGGCAATGTTCAGCAATCGAATCCCGATCGCGACGGCAAATATGATGATCCAGAGATTCGAAGGGTGTTTGCGAGCCAGCGTTGAAAGCCGTGAACAAGTTTGCATTTAGCGACTCGACAATCGACGATGCGGGGAGCGACCGGAACACAGTTAGCGGACGACTCAAAAAGTACCACGAACCGGTTCGAGTGTCATTGTCGCGCCTTGCTCTCTGCACTTAATTCGCTATTGATTGCCCCATGACTGGCCGCAAACAACGCCTGCTCGTTTTCATCGTCGCCTACAACGCGGAACAGACGATCGAAGCCGTGCTGCGCCGCATTCCGCGCGATCTTGGCGAAACGTACGACGTCGAGGTGCTGATCATCGACGATTCGTCGCAGGACGGCACATTCGAGCGCGGCTACGCTATGAAACAGGCGAAAGACCTGCCGTTCACGCTGCACGTCCTGTTCAACCCGGTCAATCAGGGCTACGGCGGCAATCAGAAGATCGGCTATCATTTCGCCATCGAACAAGGTTTCGATTTCGTGGCGCTGTTGCATGGCGACGGGCAGTACGCGCCGGAATGTTTGCCGGAGTTGGTCAAGCCGTTGGCGGACGGCACGGCCGATGCGGTCTTCGGTTCGCGCATGATGACCCGAGGTGCCGCGTTAAAAGGCGGCATGCCGTATTACAAGTTCGTCGGCAACAAAATCCTGAGCTGGTTCGAAAACCGTATGCTACGGACGAATTTGACCGAATTCCATTCCGGTTACCGGATCTACTCCGCTACGGCGTTGAAGAAAATTCCGTTCCATCTCAACACGAACGATTTTCATTTCGACACCGAAATCATCATCCAGTACGTGTTCGCTGGATTGCGTATCCGCAAAATGCCGATACCGACCTATTACGGAGACGAAATCTGCCATGTCGACGGTCTCAAATACGCCTGGGACGTGGTCAAGGCTGTGCTGGTGTCGCGCGCCCAGGAATTGAGTCTCCTCTACGACCGGAAATTCGACTGCCGGCAAGCCGAGGTGGAGAACGCGCACTACGAAATCAAGCAAGGTTTCCGTAGCCCGCATACGGAAGCCCTGGCGCGAATTCCATCCGGTGCCCGCGTCCTCGATCTCGGCTGCGCCGGCGGCTATATGGGTGCGCTCTTGCGCAAGGAACGCGGTGCGGTGGTTACCGGCGTCGACATGTTTCCGCTCGGCGACGATATCGAGTTGGACGCGTTCGTTCATCATGACCTGAACGCAGACTCGTTGCCCGTTTCGGTGGCGGACTACGATCGCGTCCTCATGCTCGATGTGATCGAACACTTGCTTTCGCCGGAGGATTTCGTCGACCTGCTACGCCAATCCTCGGCCGGGTCTCCAAGCACCGAACTGATCGTCAGCACCGGAAATATTTCGTTCGCGATTACCCGGTTCCTTCATCTATTCGGACAGTTCAATTACGGAAAACGGGGTATTCTCGACATTACCCACACGCGGTTGTTCACCTTTGCGACATTGCGGCGGCTTTTCGAACAGGCGGGCTTCGATGTCACCGAAACGATCGGTATCCCGGCGCCGTTCCCGCTCGCTGTCGGCGACAATGCGCTGGGCAATATTCTTCTCTGGGTCAATCAGCTGCTGATTCGTCTTTGGAAATCGATGTTCTCCTACCAAATTTTTTTGTGGTGCGGGCGCGTCCGACCCTAGAAACGCTGCTTGCGACCGGCTATGAACAATCCGATGCGCGATCTCGCGACACGGAGGCCGTTCGCGCTAGACCAGATCAGGATTGATGCAGGGCATCAATCCTGTAAATCCGCTCGGTTCTAATAGATAGAGCAAAGAAACATGATGAACGGTGATCGCCAAAGGCGATTCCCATTAATTCTGATTTGCTCTAAAAGCGCCGGAGAATGCGCTGAATGGTGTTGTCGCCAAGACCCGCATAGCGTTTCAG
>JAKZTB010000228.1:0-9804 GCA_047517345.1 Alphaproteobacteria bacterium | reverse complement strand
TAGAGCAGATCGGGGTTGGTTGGAATCGCCTTCGGCGATCCAACAACCGCGTGAATCTGCTCTTAAACTATTGCAATAGAGCGGATTCACAATTTCGTCCGAACCCATGAAATGGGTTCGACCAAACTTGATCCGCTCTAGTTTTTAGCTCGCGATGATCGCGCCGCCGTCGACCACGATGGTCTCGCCGCTGACATAGCCGCCCGCGGCCGACGCCAGCATGACGGCGACGCCGACGATTTCGTCCGCTTCGCCGAGCCGGCTAAGCGGCGTAACGGCTTCGCGTTTTGCGACCCGTTCCTTGTCCTCCCACAACGCGCGGGCGAAATCGGTACGAATCAAGCCGGGCGCGATGGCGTTCACGCGGATATTGTCGCCGCCGAATTCGACCGCCAGCGCGCGGGCGATCTGCAGATCCGCCGCTTTAGAAATGCCATACGCACCCAGCACGCCGCCCGCGCGCAGCCCGCCGACCGACGAGATGATCATGATCGACCCGCCGCCGCGCGCTGCCATGTGTGGATTGGTCATCTGACAGAGCCAGTGGTTGGAGCGGATGTTGGTCTCCATGATCTTGTCGAAGGCGGAATCCGGGATATCCTTCAGCTTGCCGAAGAACGGGTTGACCGCCGCGTTGCAGACCAGGATATCGATGCCGCCGAACCGTTCGACCGTCTGGTCGACCAGCGCCTGCAGCTGCTCCTTGTGCGAGATGTGACACGGGATCGCAACCGCTTCGTTGCCGCTCTTCGCCCAATTTTCGTTGATGTCCTGGGCGACCGTATCGCAAATATCCGCCTTGCGCGAGGAGACCACGATGTTGGCGCCGTGTTCCGCCATGCGCGACGCGATCGCGCGGCCGATGCCCTTGGTGGCGCCGGTAACGATGGCGGTTTTGCCGGAAAGGTCGAAGAGTGTCATGAAGTTTTCCTGTCGGTTCAAATTTTGTGGACGATATTCGCGCCCGTTTCCCGGGCGGTCGCCGGAACCTAAAGCGTGATTAGTCTTCTGTGAACCTTGGATTGCGATGGTATCGGCACCGCCGTAAACTCCGCGCGAACTTCAACGGAGACCGTCGGTGCCGCTCGACATCGTTCATACGGCCTGTCCGCACGACTGCCCGTCGACTTGCGCCTTGGAGGTGGAGCGGCTCGACGCGCACCGCATTGGCCGCGTCCGGGGCGCCGCCGGCAACAGCTACACGGCGGGCGTTGTTTGCGCCAAGGTCGCGCGCTATGCCGAGCGGGTGCATCATCCCGATCGCCTGACCCAGCCGGTCCGGCGCATCGGCGATAAAGGGATCGGGCGCGAGGCGTTCGAACCGATTTCCTGGGACGATGCGTTGGATATTGTTGCCGACGCCTTCGAGCGGACGGCGGCGCGGGACGGGCGCGAGGCGGTGTTTCGCTATCACTATGCGGGGACGATGGGGCTGCTGCAGCGCGACGGGCTGGACCGGTTCCGTCATGCGTTGGGTTACTCGCGACAATACAGCACAATCTGCAACACGATCGCGGATGCCGGCTGGCTCGCCGGCGTCGGCGTCAAATACGGCGTCGACGGGCGCGAGATGGCGGACAGCGACTTAATCATCGTCTGGGGCGGCAACCCGGTCCACACCCAGGTCAACGTCATGACCCATATCGCCCGCGCGCGTAAGGAACGGGGCGCCAAGCTGGTCGTGATCGATCCGTACCGGACGCCGACGGCGGAGGCGGCCGGCATCCATCTGATGCCGCGGCCCGGCACCGACGGCGCTCTGGTGGCAGCGCTCATCAACGTGTTTTTTCGCGACGGTCATGCCGATTGGGACTATATGCGCCAATACACCGACGTACCCGATGAATTGGCGCGGCATGTTGCGCAAAAGACGCCTGAATGGGCAGCCGAAATCACGGGAATCGCAAGCGAAGAGATCGAAACCTTGGCGGCGCTCTACGGCAACACCGAGCGTGCTTTTATCCGTATCGGCTACGGCTTCACGCGGTCGCGCAACGGTGCGGCCAATATGCATGCGGTGACCTGTTTGCCGAGCGTGACGGGGAAATGGAAGCACAAGGGCGGCGGTGCGCTGTATTCCAACGCGGGCGTTTATCCCATCGATATGACGATGATCATGGGGCTCGACGTTTGCGACAAATCCGTTCGTATACTCGACCAGTCGCGGCTCGGCCCGATACTCGTTGGCGAAGAAGACGCGTTGGAAGGCGGACCGCCGGTAGGCGCGATGATTATTCAGAACACAAATCCGATGGTGGTCTGTCCCGAATCGGGCAAGGTGCATGCGGGCTTTCGCCGCGACGATTTGTTCGTCTGCGTGCACGACCAATTCATGACCGAGACGGCCGCAATGGCCGACATCGTCCTGCCCGCGACGACCTTCCTCGAACACGAAGACCTCTACATTGCCGGCGGCCATACGCATCTGTTCGTCACCAAGCGCGTCATCGAACCGCTCGCCGAGTGCCGGTCGAACCATGCGGTGTTGTGCGATCTGGCGCGACGGCTGGGCGCGGACCATCCCGGTTTTAGGATGACGGATTGGGAGGTCGTCGACCGCACCTTGCGTGATTCAGGTCTTCCTGATGCCGAAACTTTGCACGGCGAGAAATGGACCGGCTTCGCTCCCGAATTCGAAAATAGCCATTTCCTGGGCGGTTTCGGGCATTCGGACGGAAAATTTCACTTTAAGGCTAACTGGGCGGGAGTCGGGAAAGCGCATGAAGGCGTACCGTCGCTGCCGGGGCATTATGATGCAATCGAAGCGGCTGACGATACCCATCCCTATCGGCTCGTTGCGGCGCCGGCGCGGAACTTCCTCAATTCGAGCTTTTCGGAAACGCCGACCAGTCGGTCCCGTGAAGGCCGCCCGACCGCTTTGATTCATCCGGAAGATTGCCACGCGCTGGGCCTGACGGACGGGGCACCGGTTCGGCTGGGCAACGAACGTGGTTCCGTCGTCGTCCATGCCAAAGCGTTCGATGGATTGCAGCGGGGCGTCGTCGTCGTCGAAAGCCTGTGGTCGAACGAGGCGTTCGTCGAAGGAATTGGGATCAATCTTCTGATCGGTGCAGATGCCGTGCGGCCGCGCGGCGGGGCCGCTTTTCATGACACGGCGATATGGTTGAAGGCAGCTTAGGCGCCGCGGCGGAAATCGCGCCGCATATCATCGTTATCGGCAATGAAAAGGGCGGGTCGGGCAAGTCGACAACGGCGATGCATCTCATCGCCGGTTTGCTGCAGCGGGGCTTCGAGGTTGGATCGATCGATCTGGACGCCGGGCAGGCTACCCTGACGCGGTATATCGAAAATCGGCGGCGAACCAATACGGAACCTGGCTTTGCGCTGTCCATGCCCGCACATCGGCGCTTGGAATCCAGCGATCAGGATAGTGCGGCTGCCGCCGCTGCGAGCGATCGGAGCCGGCTCGACGATTGCGTGGCCGAACTGTCTCGATCGAACCAATTCGTCGTTATCGACACGCCGGGCAGCGATATCGCAATCTCCCGCCATGCGCACAGCCTGGCGGATACGCTGATCACGCCGCTCAACGATAGCTATGTCGATCTCGATCTTTTGGCGTCGATCGACCCGGAAACTCACCGCGTGTTACATCCGAGCCGTTATGCGGAGATGGTGTGGGAGCAAAAGAAAGCACGCGCTGTGCGAGGCGGCCGTGCGATCGACTGGGTCGTGATGCGCAACCGAATTGGGGCGCTTTCCTCCCGCAATAACGCTGCCGTCGCTCGCTCGCTGAGCGAACTCGCAAAAAGGATCGGCTTTCGAATAGCGCCCGGTTTTACCGAGCGGGTTATTTTCCGCGAGCTTTTCCTGCGCGGCTTGACCTTGCTGGATTTGCGCGCGCCGGGTGTCGGGCAGCGTCTGAACATGTCGCACGTCACCGCGCGTCAGGAAGTCCGCCAATTGCTTGAGGCGATCGGCTTGCCCAATGCGCCGGAACCGGCGCAAAATGGACCGCAATCTGGAAATTCGCAGTTGCCGGACCCCATATAAGAATTATGGCGAAGCTACCGACATCGACCGAGGACGACGTTGCCCGGTTTCTGAAAGAGGTTTCGGGAACGCCGGCGCCCCTGCGCGGGGCAAATGAACGTGGCCGGTTGATCTTCTCCATGGACGCCACGGCAAGCCGCGAGCCGACATGGGATCGCGCCTGTCACATCCAAAGCGAAATGTTCACGGAAACCAACGCGTTAGGCGGCCTAGCGGTACAGCTTCTCTATTATCGTGGATTTGGGCAATGCCGGGCCAGCAAATGGGCCGTGAATCCGGATCAATTGCTGCGCTTTATGACGTCGGTGCGTTGCTTGGGCGGGACAACGCAAATCCGTAAGGTTCTGACGCACGCAATCAAGGAAAACGGGCGCGAAAAGGTCAATGCGCTGGTTTTCGTCGGCGATGCGATGGAAGAGGATGTCGACGAACTTTGCCATCATGCTGGCGAGTTGGGTCTACTGAACGTCCCGGTCTTCATGTTCCATGAAGGCGGCGACCCGATCGCGGAGCGCGCATTCCGGCAGATCACCCGGCTGTCGGGCGGCGCGTACTGTCCGTTTGATTCAGGCAGCGCCCAACAGCTCAAGGAGCTGCTGTCCGCCGTCGCCGTCTACGCCGCCGGAGGCAAGCAGGCCTTGCTCAGCTACGGCAAAAAGAAGGGCGGCGACGCGTTGCGGCTGACCGATCAATTGCAAGGCAAGAACTAGTGGGTAGCCTATGTTAGATTGTGTCCACTAGTGTCCTGATCGTGAAATTCAAATGATTGAATTTCTCGTGAATCAGGACACTAACTATTTGAATCTAGTGTGATTCAGATCCAGAATCTCGCCGCATTCAATGCGGCGAACTTCAGAATCATCACACTAGGAGCTTTTACGAGTAATGTCCTGGCTCATTCTCGGCACGTCGCTGTTGATCGGCGGACTGTTGTTGCTCCGCTGGTTTATCGGCGCCGATCCGAAATCCATACTTCGAATCTTGCGCTGGTGCGGTGTCGGATTCGCGGTTATCCTTGCGATTTTTCTGATAATCTCGGGTCGGTTAGGGTGGCTTTGGGTCGCGCTTATGGGCCTGCTGCCGTGGATTTCTCGATACCGCATGCTGCGACGCCTCGTACGCTCGGCGCGTGGTCCGAGCAGAGGCCGGCAATCACGCGTCGATACGCGTTTTGTGGCCATGTCGCTGGACCATGACACGGGCGAAATGGATGGCGAAGTGCTGGAGGGCCGTTTCGCCGGGCGGTATTTGTCGGATATGCCGCTCGACGATTTGCTGGAGCTGCTTGTCGAAGCCGCGGCCGACGATGCGCAATCGGCGAGCGTGGTGCAGGCGTATCTTGATCGCGTCCACGGCGACGCGTGGCGCGAGCAGGCGGAGGATGTCGGCGCGCAGCAAACTACATCCTCGGCAACTGGCGTCATGTCGACGGAAGAGGCGTACCGCATCTTGGGGTTGGAGCCTGGCGCACCGGATGCAGACGTTCGCCGGAGCCATCGAGACCTTATGAAGCGGTTGCACCCGGACCACGGCGGTTCCGACTATCTGGCGGCAAAGATAAACGAGGCAAAAGAAACCCTTTTGGGTGATGCTGGCTGATATTTGCGAGGGTAATGCTCTGCCCCAATGCGGTTGCGGCTGGTAGGCTGATGTGGCAAACAGGCTGCGCAACCCATCCATGGAGACGAGCGCCGAAATATGCCGCAAGCGAAAGTACGAAAAGCGATTTTCCCAGTCGGCGGACTGGGGACACGTTTTTTGCCGGCGACGAAGGCAATGCCGAAGGAGATGCTGCCAGTCGTCGATAAGCCTTTGATTCAATATGCTGTTGAGGAAGCACAGGCGGCGGGTATCGAAGATTTTATCTTCGTAACAGGTCGCGGCAAGCACGCGATCGAAGACCATTTCGACGTTTCGTTCGAGCTCGATACGATGCTGCGGGAACGCGGGAAGTCCGATTTGCTGTCGGTGATTCGAAGCTGGATGCCGTCGCCCGGGCAAATCAGCTATATGCGTCAAATGGAACCGCTCGGGCTGGGCCATGCGGTTTGGTGCGCGCGGCACTTGATCGGCGACGAACCGTTTGCGGTCCTGTTGGCCGACGATTTGGTCCTGGCGCAGACCCCGTGCTTGAAACAGATGACCGACGTTCATGCCGAAATCGGCGGCAGTGTGGTTGCGGTCATGGATGTCCCGCGCGAGCATACGAACCGGTATGGGATCCTCGACGTGGAAAGCGATGACGGCCGCTTGGCGTCCGTGCGCGGTCTGGTCGAAAAACCGGACCCAGCGGAAGCGCCGTCCACCTTGTCGATCATCGGGCGCTACATCCTTCAGCCGGAAGTGTTCGACCACCTCGACAAGCAGGAAATGGGCGCGGGGGGCGAAATCCAACTGACCGACGCGCTGGCGGCGACGCTCGGCACCGGTCCGTTCAACGGCTTGCGCTTCGAAGGTCGGTGCTTCGATTGCGGCGACAAGGCGGGCTTCCTGGAAGCCACGATTGCCTTCGCGCTGTCGCGCGACGACTTGGCGCCGGCTGTCCGGGAAATCATCAAATCCTACGCGGACGCATGAGCGTCGCGGCCTTTAGAATTTTCGATTAGTTCCTCGAGGAGTTTGGTTTATGCGTATTGCCATGATCGGAACCGGATATGTCGGTCTCGTTTCCGGTGCCTGTTTTATGAAATTCGGCGTCGACGTTGTCTGTGTCGATAAGGATGAAACAAAAATCGACAAACTGGAATCCGGGCAAATTCCGATCTACGAACCGGGATTGGACGCCCTTGTCGCAGAAGGTTTCGCAAGCGGCCGGTTGACCGTAACGACGAACCTGGTGGAGGCGGTAGAAAGTGCAGACGCGGTTTTCATTGCGGTCGGGACCCCAAGCCGCCGCGGCGATGGTCACGCGGATCTTTCCTATGTCTATGCCGCGGCTGCCGAAATCGCCGAGTCACTGACGGGTTACACCGTCGTCGTGACGAAATCGACGGTGCCCGTCGGTACGGGCAAGGAGGTCGACAGGATTATCCGAGAGGTGCGGCCGGATGCGGATTTCGATGTCGTATCCAACCCCGAATTTCTTCGCGAAGGCTCGGCCATTGAAGATTTTATGCGTCCCGACCGTGTGGTGATCGGCACCGACAGCGAACGCGCGCGCGATGTCATGCGGACGCTCTACCGGCCGCTCTATCTCCTGGAGACACCGATGTTGTTCACCCGCCGAGAGACGGCGGAACTCATCAAGTATGCGACGAATGCGTTCCTTGCCACCAAGATCACATTCATCAACGAGATGGCGGATGTCTGCGATCAGGTCGGCGCCAATGTCAGCGACGTTGCGCGCGGTATAGGGTTGGACGGCCGGATCGGTCGCAAGTTCTTGCATGCCGGCCCCGGATATGGCGGTTCGTGTTTCCCGAAAGATTCGTTGGCCTTGGCGCGGACCGCGCGGGAGGCGGGGGCGCCGGTTACCATCGTCGAGTCGGTTATTGCCGCCAACAGCAACCGCAAAAAGGCGATGTCGGAACGGATCATCGCGGCTTGCGGCGGCGATGTCGATGGCCGGAAGATTTCCGTATTGGGCGTAACGTTCAAACCCAATACCGACGATATGCGGGAATCGCCCAGCCTCGATATCGTGCCGGCGCTACAGGAAGCGGGTGCCCATGTTTGCGCCTACGATCCGGAAGGAATGGCCGAAGCCGGCCCGTTATTGCCGGGCGTCGAGTGGTGCGATGGCGCCTACAAAACCATGGCCGGCGCCGAAGCGGTCGTGATCATCACCGAATGGAACGAATTCAGGCTGCTCGATTTGGAACGTATCCGCACACTGTTGCGCCAGCCATTGATGGTCGATTTGCGGAATATCTACAGTCCAAAGGAAATGGCCGAGGCAGGGTTCGTTTATCACAGCATCGGCCGTCCGGAGCGCACCGCAGAGCCGGCGCTCGTAGCGGAGAATGCGGGATGACCGGACATCAGTTCGCACCACAAATCTTACGCGAGTACGATGTCCGAGGCACGGTCGGCGAGACGTTGTCGGAAGACGACGCGTACGCGCTTGGGCGATCTTACGGTGCGGTGTTGCGCGCCAGAGATGGGCGCCTGGTATGTGTCGGCTATGACGGCCGGTTGAGTTCTCCGGCGCTAGAATTGCGGCTTGTCGACGGCCTTTGCGCCAGCGGCATGCGGGTCATGCGCATCGGGCTGGGGCCGACGCCTGCGCTTTACTTTGCGGCCCGCGCGATGGTGGCTGACGGAGGCATTATGGTCACGGGATCCCACAATCCGCCCGACCATAACGGGTTCAAGTTGATGCTCGGCGCCGGCCCCTTCTGGGGCGACGACATTCAGAAGCTCGGCGATATTGCAGCCCGAGGCGCCTGGGTCGATGGTGACGGCGATGCGCAGCAGGTTGCCCTGCTGGACGCCTATGTCGCGCGGTTGCGGGTGGATTACGCGACGTCGCGCGGTCTTAAGGTCGCGTGGGACGCCGGCAACGGGGCTGCCGGTGAGGCGATGCAGATGCTAACGGCAAAGTTGCCGGGCGAGCATATCCTTTTGAATGCGGATATCGATGGGACGTTCCCGGCGCACCACCCGGACCCGACAGTGCCGGAAAATCTAGTCCAGCTTCAGCAAACCGTAGCGGCCGAGAAATGCGACCTGGGAATCGCGTTCGATGGCGACGGCGACCGAATCGGTGTGGTCGACGGGCAGGGACGCATCCTATGGGGCGACCAGCTGTTGTCGATTTTTGCGCGCGACCTGCTTTCGCGACGGGCGGGCGCGACGGTGATTGCGGACGTCAAAGCGAGCCAAGTTCTTTTCGACGAAATTGCACGCTACGGCGGAAACCCCGTCATGGCCGCTACGGGCCATTCGATCATCAAGTCGAAAATGGCGGCGTTGTCCGCACCGCTCGCCGGCGAGATGAGCGGTCATATCTTTTTCGCCGATCGATATTACGGTTTCGACGACGCGTTATACGCCGCGGTCCGGCTCCTCGATATTGTGGCGCGCGAGGGTCGAAGCCTGGCGGCAATGCGCGATGCGTTGCCGCAAGTCGTCAATACGCCGGAAATTCGCTTCGACGTGGCGGAAGACCGTAAGTTCGCCGTCGTCGACGAAGTCAAAAGCCGTTTGGCGGAAATCGGTGCCAATGTTGACGATACCGATGGTGCGCGCGTGCTCAATGACGATGGCTGGTGGCTGCTGCGAGCGTCCAACACGCAAGCCGTCCTCGTCGTGCGGTGCGAATCGGAACACGATGCTGGATTGGCGCGCCTGAAGGCCGCTGTCGCCGAGCAACTCGGTCTCAGTGGTCTCGAAACAAAGGTATTTTAGCGCCGTTGGGTCGTCGAGCCCGCTCGATTTCAGCGAGGGTGCGACGCCGTTTGCCGTTGTGACGATTGGCTGCTCGTCAACCGTACCGACGGAATCGCGATACAGGGTATTTTTCGCCGTTCCAAGCGCTTACAGGCGGTCTTGGCCGAAGAATCGGTAAGACCGATCAAGCGCGCCCGATACATCAGCGTATCGCCGGCAGTGAATGGTGAAATGCTTGTGCGGGTGTTCTTCGTCAGGTTCGGTATTCGCGCGAGCGCTTTGCGCAAGGCCTTTCGCGCTGGTTCGATATTCCAATAGGTGTAGCGCACCCGGTTCCTTGGACACAAGTTTGTCTCACGCGGCGGGCCTGATTGAGATCGCGGCGTGCCACGCCTGACGAGCTTGAGCGGGGCTCAGGTAGCCGTTCTTTTCGACGATCCACTGGGCATTGTAGAGTTC
>JAKZTB010000227.1:0-11325 GCA_047517345.1 Alphaproteobacteria bacterium | reverse complement strand
CCCCATCTGGTAGACTCCTATCCAACGCACACAGCATCATGTAGAAATACCAGTGAATCACTCCAGCCGATTCGCTTCAACCTGGAAATGCTCTAGCGACGGCTTGACCCCCCATCGAGGGGTCCCTCTAATCGTCCAATGACCCAACCTCTCGACTCGTTCTTCAATCCGAAAAGTGTTGCCATGGTCGGGGCGACCGAGGCGGCGCAGAAGATTGCCGGGCGACGCTGGAAGACGCTGGTGGAGGGCGGCTTCGAGGGGCCGCTTTATCCGATCCATCCGCGCGCGGCGGCCGTGCGCGGTCATAGGGCCTATCGAACCCTGCGGGACGTTCCGGGGCCGGTCGAGTTGGCGGTTGTCGTGGTGCCCTCCGACGCCGTCGACGGGGTTGCGCGGGATTGCATCGAATTGGGCGTCGGCGCGGTTGTCCTGATATCGGGCGGTTTCGCGGAAAGCGGCGGCGACGGGTGGGAACGCGAAGCGCGCCTGGTGGCGCAGATGCGCGAGGCCGGGACCCGCTTGGTCGGGCCGAACTGCGCCGGGATCGCCAGCATGCCCGCGAAGATGAACATCACGGGGTTCGATATTCCCATCGGGCGGGTCGGGTTGATCTCGCAAAGCGGCAACCTCGCCCTCAACTTCTCCTTTTTGGCAAACCGGATGGGCGGTGGATTCAGCCGGCAGGTGACGATCGGCAACGCGGCGGATTTGGGCGTTGCGGAGCTGACCGAGTACCTGCTGCAGGACCCCGAAACCGATGTCATTTTGATCTATCTGGAAGGGTGGCGCGACGGCGAAGGGCGTCAATTGCTCGATGTCGTCGCCGCAGCGGGGAACCGGAAACCGATCGTCATGCTAAATCCCGGCGGCACCGAAACCGGCCGCCGCGCCGCCCTATCGCATACCGGGGCGTTGGCGGCGACGCACCGGATCGCGGCGGGCGCCTATCGGCAGGCCGGAATTGTCCAGGTGCACGACATCGAATCGGCATGGCTCGTGGCGCGGAGCCTGTGCGACCTGCCGCCGCTTGCCTCGGGCAGTTTGGCCGTTCTGTCGGACGGCGGCGGGCACGCCACGCTGCTGTGCGATGCGCTCGACCGCGCGGGGCTGCGCGTATCGCCGTTCGGCAACGGTACACGGCGGGCGCTGGCGCGGCAGTTGCCGGCGCGGTGCGCGGTCGACAATCCGGTCGACTTCGCCGGCGTCGCCGAAACGGAACCGACCGAAATAGCGCCCGTGCTCGAAACCTGCCTTGCCGATCCGGGAATCGGCGGCGTAGTCCTGGTCGGGCACTTCGGCGGTTACCACACGATCGGGGGCGAAGCCGTCTTACCGATGGAGGAAGCCGCCGCGGCATCGTTCGTCGAGTCTATGAATAGTCACCGTAAGCCGCTGCTGGTTCATTCCGTCCATGGCCGGCGCGATGTGCCGCCTCTCGAACGGTTGCGCGACGGCGGCGTGCCGGTAACCGATTCCATTCCCGTGCTGGCCGCGGTTGCCAGTGCCTTGCAAAAAGCGGCGACTGGTCGACGGCGGACCAAGCGAGACCCGATTTCATTTAATGTCGACGAAGACGCGTTCTCTGCCGTGCTGGAAAAGGCAGCACCGGGACCGCCGCGCTGGCTGATGGAACCGGAAGCGCGGGCGTTGTTGCAACTGTCCGGTTTCGAAGTGCCGGAATACGCCACCGTCGCGACAGAGGACGAATGCGTCGTCGCCGTCCAGTCATTCGGAACGCCTGTCGTGATGAAACTGATTGCGCCGGATATCGTGCACAAAAGCCGCGGCGGTGGCGTCGAGCTAAACGTGCCTGACGCGGTATCAGCGAGGGCCGCGTTCGATCGGCTGACGGCAAACGGTCCACAAGATGCCCGTGTCCTCGTGGCGCCGATGATTTCGGCTGGACTCGAAATGGTCATCGGTGGCGTGCGGGATCGTCAATTTGGGCCCGTCGTGATGGCTGGGCTCGGTGGAACCGCGATCGAAGCGCTGGACGACGTGACTTTCAGGCCGGCGCCGATACATCGCGAAGAGGCATTGGAAATGTTCGGCGCGCTACGGGCGCGCAAATTGTTAAAAGGTAAAATTGGAAACGCCCCACCCGGATTGAATGCCTTTGCGGCGTTGCTGGAGGGCGTTTCAGTATTGCTGGCGGTCCGGCCGGAAATCGCGGAGATCGATCTCAATCCGGTTTTCTTGCACAACGACGGTCCGGCGATCGCCGATGCCAGAATCGTCCTGACGTAAGGCGAAGGGAGTACGCGATGGAGTCCTTCTTGAAGGTTGAGAAGACCGGCCACATCCTGCGCGTGACGTTGAACCGTCCGGAACGTCGGAATGCGCTGTCGACGCCGATCTGCGAAGGTCTGCTGGCCTTGCCCGGGCAGGTCGAGGCCGACCTCGATATCCGCTGCGTCGTCATTACCGGAGCCGGGGAGGGATTCTGTTCCGGCGCCGATCTGAAGGAACGCCGTGAGCTCGACGAAGCGGGCCGCTGGCGTTACGTCGAACTGGTCGACAGGGCGCTGCTCGAAATCGAGGCGATCCCGGTACCGGTCATCGCGGCGGTAAATGGGCACGCGCTCGGCGGCGGCACGGAACTGGCGCTCGGCTGCGATTTCCGGCTTGCCGTCGCCGATGCCAATTTCGGTCTGACGGAGACCGGGATCGGCATTATCCCGACGGGCAGCATAGTGCGGCTCTTGCGCGACGGATACGACAGTCTCAACGCGATGCTGACCTATACCGCGGGGCATTTCGGCGCCGACCGGATGGCCGAGATGGGATTTCTGAACGAGGTCGTTGCGGACCGCGCGGCGCTGGAACCACGTACCGACGAACTCGCCAGCCAAATCGCGCGAAACGCACCTTTGGCCCTGCGGGCCGCGAAGCGGGTAAAACGGGAATTGTCGGCCGAACGTACCGCGGCCGCCATGCGGCGGGCGGAAGCGATCCGGAGAACTCTCGATGGCACGGACGATTGTCTCGAAGGACTTGCCGCTTTCGCGGAGAAGCGCGACCCGGTTTTCACTGGCAGGTGATGGGATTGCTGCGTATGACAAGCATCTTGCGGACCATTAAGTTCGCGTCGCGATCGAATATATCTAAATTGGGGGGGCAGCAAATGCGAGGCGCAGATCTCGTCGCCAGGTCGTTGGCGGCAGCCGGCGTGAAAACCATCTTCACCTTGTCGGGCAATCAGATCATGCCGATTTTCGATGCCTGCATCGATGCCGACATCCGGTTGATCCACACCAGGCACGAAGCCGCCGCCGTTTATATGGCCGACGCCTGGGCGCAGATCACCGGCGAAGTCGGGATTGCGATGATCACCGCGGCGCCGGGTTTCGCAAGCGGCCTATCGCCCCTGTTCTCGGCCAAGGCCGCGGAGAGCCCCGTCGTGTTGCTGAGCGGCGACTCGCCGGTGGCGCAGGACGGGTTGGGCGCGTTTCAGGAGCTGGCCCAGGCGGATATCGCCGCGCCGCTGAGCAAAGCCGCGTTCCGCTCGGACAAGGCCGACGGCCTGGGGCACGATATCGCGAAGGCCATGCGCATCGCGCGGTCCGGGCGGCCGGGGCCGGTTCATCTGGCGCTGCCGTTCGATCTTCTCAATGCCGAGGTTTCGGACGACCTTATTCCGACAAAGCAGGCATTCGACGCCGATGTGTCACCGGCAGACCGCGCCTCCATCGACGCGATCGTTGCGGCCCTCGGCGGTGCCGAGCGCCCCGTGATTTTGACCGGTCCGGCGATGAACCGCTCCCGCACTGGCGGATTGCTCGACGAACTCGCCGACGCGGCGGGGGCGCCGGTCGTTGCCATGGAAAGTCCGCGCGGTCTTAAGGATCCATCGCTGGGTGCGTTTTCCGAGATGTTGTCGCAGGCCGATATGATCGTCAGTCTCGGCAAGTCGCTCGATTTTACGCTTGGATTTGCCCGCCCGCCTGCGATCGATGCCGATTGCCGGTTTCTCGCCGTCGATGCCGAGGCGGGCGCGCTGGAGCGGGCGCGCCGCGGGTTGGGCGATCGGCTTGTCCTGGGATTGCGTGCCGACCCGCGTCATGTGGCGCAAGGGCTTCTTGAAGGTTTCGAAGATGGGGCGAACCGCCGCGACGCGTGGCGCCAGGATGTCGCGGCGGCAATCGCCTACCGGGAAACCAGACTCAAGGCGTCGGGCGAAAAAATACCGTCATGGACGTTGTGCCAAGCGGTGCAGGACGTCATCGATAACGCGGAAGACCCGATCCTGGTTGCCGACGGCGGTGAGTTCGGTCAATGGTCCCAGGCATTCGCGTCGGCCCCGACTCGCGTCATCAATGGGCCGTCCGGCGCCATCGGCGGTGGCCTTTGCTACGCCATCGCCGCCAAGGTCGCGCGACCGCAGGCGACCGTCGTCGCGATGATGGGCGATGGCACCGCGGGCTTCCACTTCAGCGAATTCGACACCGCGGTGCGGGCAGATGCAGGCATCGTCGCGGTGATTGGCAATGACGCGCGATGGAATGCGGAGTATTTGATCCAGATGCGCGACTATGGGGAACAGCGTTTGATCGGCTGCGAGTTGAACCAGACGCGCTACGATCTGGCGGCGGCCGGCCTTGGTTGTCATGGCGAAAATGTCGAGACCGAGGACCAGCTTGCCGCTGCATTCAGGCGGGCCTTGGAAAGCGGCAAACCCGCCTGCGTCAATGTGGAAATTGAAGGGTTCGGTGCGCCGAACTTCGTGCGCGCTTGATCGGTTTTCCTTTAAAAGAAACGCTCAATCGAGCGGCAGTGCGATCGTTACCCGCAGACCGCCTTCTTCCCTGTTTTCCAAGATTACGTCGCCGCCATGGCTTTGCACGATTGAACGGACGATCGAAAGCCCCAAACCGATGCCGCCGCTTTCCATGTTTCGCGACTCGTCGAGACGTATAAACGGTTCGAAGACGCTTTCGAGCCGCGCTTCGGGGATGCCCGGGCCTTCGTCCTCTAAAATTATGCGGAACGCTGTATCGGATTGTTCGATGCGCGCGCGCGTACGCCATAGCGCACGGCATTCTCGATAACGTTGCGGACGGCTCGTTTCAAACCGATCGGACGGCAAGCGTAAGTCGCGCGTTGATCCGCCGTGAATTCGGCATCGTGGCCGATATCCGTGAAGTCGGCGCACACGCTTTCGACCAACGCGGCGAGGTCGATGGTCCTGGCATCCTCTTACGCCGCTTCTTCGCGTGCGAAGGCGAGCGGCGCCGGCACTCCGGGGGGGCTGAAACCCGCTAGTTGAAATTCGTTGATCCATCCTCGGCAACGCCGGCCGAGGATGGGCGTCTCGCGGCTAAAATATGTTCTAACAAGCGGATTTGGCGAATGCGGAGCGTATAGGTATGCTTGCCGCAATCGGCGCGGCTGTGTAGAAGCGCCGATCGATTCATTGCTGCGACGAATCCACGGCGCAGTTACCTAATTTGTGCGAAGTTGGTTGTTGATTGACATCGCGCAAATGGAACTCTAGCGTCCATCTCGAATTCCGCCACGCAAGAAGCGGGCTCAAGACATAGGGAGGAACGGTGAGCGAACTACTCCAGATTCAGGGCTTGAAGACACAGTTCTTCACGTCCGCCGGGACGGTGAAGGCGGTTGACGGCGTCACTTACGATGTAGACCAAGGCGAAACAGTCGCAGTGGTCGGCGAGTCCGGTTGCGGCAAGTCTGTCACCGCGCTTTCCATCATGCGTTTGGTCGCGGAACCTGCGGGCCGTATCGTCGAGGGCAAGGTCCTGTTTCAGGGCCGGGATTTGCTGCAGCTCAGCGAAGAAGAGATGCGGCAGATTCGCGGCAACAATATCGCCATGGTCTTTCAGGAGCCGATGACCTCGCTGAACCCTGTGTTGAGCATCGGCCTGCAGCTGACAGAGACCGTGCAACAGCATCTCGGCGTCGACGATGCGAAAGCGCACGCCCGTGCCGTTGAACTGCTCGGGCTGGTCGGGATGTCCGACGCGGAGCGGCGATTGGAACAGTATCCCCACCATCTGAGCGGCGGCATGCGCCAGCGCGTCATGATCGCCATGGCGCTCAGTTGCGAGCCGAAGCTGATCATTGCCGATGAGCCGACAACGGCGCTCGATGTGACGATTCAGGCGCAGATACTCGAACTGATGAAAAATCTGACGCGCGAGTTGGGCGTCGCGATGATCATCATCACGCATAATCTGGGCGTCGTTGCCCGGTATGCCGACCGCGTAAACGTTATGTACGCCGGTAAGATCATCGAAAGCGGCACGGCGGAAGATATCTATCACAATCCCAAGCACCCCTATACGCTGGCACTGCTGAAGTCGGTGCCGCGGCTCGATCAGCCGCGTGGCGCGAAACTTGATCCCGTCGAAGGTCAGCCGCCGGATCTTGCGAGATTGGACGAAGGTTGCTCCTTCCGTCCGCGTTGCCGCTACGCGGTAGATGGCTGCGCCAAATCGTTCCCGCCGAGCGAACACATCGAGGGCATTCATTACTCGGCTTGTTTCAAGAAGGACGAGTTGGATAGCCTTTACAAGGAGGCGTCATGAGCGCGGTAGAGGAATCGGCAGCGGAGTCGAACGCCGCGCTGCAAACGGATATCCTTCAGATCAATGACTTGAAGATGTATTTTTCGGTTACCGAAGGGATTCTCATTCAGCGCAAGGTCGCGGAAGTAAAAGCCGTCGACGGCATTTCCTTTTCGATGCACAAGGGTGAGACGTTGGGGCTTGTCGGCGAATCCGGTTGCGGGAAAACCACGACCGGCCGTTGCATCCTGCAACTCGAAAATATCACTGACGGTCATATTCTTTATGAAGGTAGGGACGTAACCACCTTCAACAAGAAGGAACTGAGCGAGTACCGGCAGGAAGTACAGGTCATTTTCCAGGACCCGTTCAGTTCACTGAACCCGCGCATGAAAATCGGTGACATATTGGCCGAGCCGATGCATGTGCATGGCATAATTCCCGACCGGCGAGGCCGCGATAAGCGGGTCATGGAGTTGCTCAATATTTGCGGCCTGAGCACGCGATTTGCCGACCGGTATCCGCACGAGATGAGCGGCGGCCAGCGTCAGCGTGTGGGCATTGCCCGGGCCCTTTCGGTCGATCCGAAATTTATCGTTTGCGACGAAGCCGTTTCGGCACTCGATGTGTCGATCCAGGCGCAGGTCATCAACCTGCTGGAAGATCTGCGCGACGAGTTCGGACTGACTTATTTGTTCATCTCGCACGACCTCAGCGTGGTGCGGCACATTTGTCATCGTGTCGCGGTCATGTATTTGGGTAAAATGGTAGAATTGGCGGACTGCGACGAGCTTTTCGATAATCCGATTCATCCCTACACGCGCGCGTTGCTCGACGCGGTGCCGATCCCCGATCCGACGATCGAAGCCGCGCGTGAACACAAGATTGTTACCGGCGAAATCCCGAGCCCGATGAACCCGCCGCCTGGCTGCGTGTTCCATCCGCGGTGCTCGCTGGCCGTGGACAGCTGTAAACAAGCTGTTCCGGAGTTTCGGGAAGTAAAGCCAAACCACTGGGCCGCGTGCACGGAGGTTTGACTGGCTCCACTATTCGGGGCAACATGCAGAACGCCGCTGGGAGGCGACTGAGGGTGCGCTTACGATTGTAAGTCCCGACCAAGCATCCGTTGCAAAACTGGTTATTGAGAGGACCGAACGTGCTCTCGACTACAGGGAAGGAGAAGCGAACATGAAACTCAGAAATTCACTAGCGATCGCATTGGGGGCAGGCGCAGCCTTAGCTCTCGTTGCGGCCTCGCCTGCCATGGCGGTGAAGCGAGGTGGTGTCCTAAAAATTGTCGTAGGCAGTAAGATTCCATCCTATGACGGCCACCGCGAAACGACTTTCGGAATGATTCATCCGATCCGTCCGTTCTACAGCCTGCTGATCCGCGTTAATCCGGACAATCCGCAGTCGACGAGCGATTTCCAATGCGACGTGTGCGATAATTGGAAAACGTCTGACGACGGCAAGACCATTACCTTCACGCTCCGTAAGAACGTCAAGTTCCACGATGGAACGCCGATGACGGCGGACGATATCGTGGCGACCTATCACAAGCTGATTTTCCCGCCGAAGGGCATCGCCAGTTCGCGTAAGGCTTTCTACGGGATGGTCGACAAGGTCGAGAAGACCGGAAAATACGAAATGGTCTTCCGGTTGAAATATGCGACCGGCGGATTCATTCCCGCTCTCGCGACGCCGTTCAATTTCGTCTATTCGAAGAAGGACCTCGACACGCACGGTTACAATTGGCACCAAAAGAACATTAACGGTACCGGTGCGTTTACGTTCGTGCAGCACCAACCCGGTGCGTTCGTCGAAGGCAAGCGCTATGCCAACTATCACCTGATGGGTGAAGACGGTAAGCCGAAGCCGTATCTCGATGGCTACAAGGCGATTTCTGCGCCGAAGATGGCGGTTCGTCTGCAGGCCATTCGTGGCGACCGCGCACAGATCGAATTCCGCGCCTTCCCGCCGAAGGCTCGCGACGATCTGAAAAAAGCGCTGGGCGATAAGATCACGGTCCAGGAAAGCGACTGGAACTGCATGATGGGCTTCAGCGCCAATCAGAAGCTGAAGAAATTCCAGGACGTTCGTATCCGCCAGGCCCTGTCCTTGGCGATGGATCGTTGGGGCGGGTCCAATTACCTCTCCAAGATCGCCATCGTGAAAACGGTCGGTGGAACGGTTTTCCCGAACCACAAGCTCGCCGCGACGAAAGCCGAACTGCAAAAGATGATCGGCTACAGCGACGATCTGAAGGGCAGCCAGGCGAAAGCCAAGAAACTCCTCGCCGATGCCGGCGTGGCGGGCATGAAGATCGAGCTCCTGAACCGCGCCGTCGATCAGCCTTACAAGGTCGTTGGCACGTGGATGCTGGGTCAGTGGAAGAAGATCGGGCTCGTTCCGAACCAGATCGTGCTTCCGACCGGTCCGTGGTACGCCAAGTTCCGGAAGAAAAGAGACCAAGAAGCCATGATCGACTTCAACTGTCAGGGCGTCGTCAATCCGTTGATCGATGCGTCGAAGTTTCAGTCGGTCGACATTGCCACCAACAACCGCGGTAACTACATCGATCGTCAGATGGATAAGTGGTACGATCAGATGAACCGTACCGGCGATCCGAAAGCAGCCCGGGCGATCATGCGCAAATATGAAATGCGCGCGCTCGACGAGAAGGCTCACTTCGCGGTGAGCTTCTGGTGGTACAAGATCAATCCGTACCGCTCCTATGTGAAGGGCTGGAACATTGCGCCTAGCCACTACTTGAACCAGAGCCTGGATCAAATTTGGCTGGACAAGTAATACTTCGGCTAAGAACGAAGTAACTGACGGTCTCCCGCCGCGCTGTAACGCGCGGTGGGTTGATCGCTTTAAATCGAGTTGATTGCTTTGGATAAGGTGTGATTGCGGGCCATGTTTAAATACACGATAAAACGCATTCTGCTCATGGTGCCGACGCTGCTTGGCGCGGCATGCCTTGTGTTCTTCCTGTTGCGGCTCATACCCGGCGATGTCTGCGAGCTTCGCATGTCGGGCGAGGGCGGCTACATCGATGAGGAAGCAATCAAGATCTGCCAGCACGATCTGGGCATGGACAAGCCGAAGATCGCGCAGTTCGCTGATTTTATCTATGGGTTCGTTATCTTCGACCTCGGCGAATCGATGTGGACCGGCAGGGCGATCACACATGAACTGAATTTACGCTTCAAACTGTCGTTACAGGTGGCGATCATGGCGACGTTTGTCGCCGTCGTGATCGCGATACCGCTGGGAACGATATCGGCGATACGGCAGGATACCTGGCTCGACTACGCGGTGCGGACGTTCAGTATCGCGGGGATCGCTATCCCGTCGTTCTGGCTCGGTATCATGATCATTCTCGGACTGTTGATCTCGACCCAGGCGTGGTTCGGTGAACCCTGGATGCCGCCCATAGAATACGTGTCGCCGTTTGTAGATCCGGTCAGCAATATGGTGCAGCTCATTTGGCCCGCGGTGGCGACCGGCTACCGGTATTCCGCGGTGGCGACGCGGATGACGCGCTCGGCTCTGCTCGAGGTGCTGCGCGAGGACTATGTCCGTACGGCACGCGCCAAAGGGCTGCTCGAAAAGATCATCATCAACCGTCATGCACTCAAGAACTCGATGCTGCCGGTGGTGACGGTGATCGGCATTGAATTCGCGTTCCTGATGGGCGGACTGGTCGTGACGGAACAGGTCTTCAATCTGAATGGCATCGGCAAATTATTCGTCGAATCCGTGCAGAACCACGACTATACGATGACGCAGGCGCTGGTGATGCTGGTGGCATTGATATTCGTGGTGACGAACTTCGTCGTCGATATCTTTTACGCTTGGCTGGATCCCCGGATCCGGTACAGCTAGGAGTTAGATCATGGCTACTGTTGATGCCGTTGCAGGACTTGAAGAGTTAAAGTCGCAAAAGACTTTTCTACAGAAAAGCGCCGAGTTGTTGCGCAAGCAGCCGCTTGGCGCGATCGGCCTCGCGGTCGTTATCGCGATGATCTTGATGGCGGTGTTTGCGAACTATCTGACGGACTACGATCCGGAAGAGAACGATTTCGCGTCGATGCTGATTGCGCCTGGGTGGGAATTTCTGCTGGGCACCGATCAATTCGGACGCGATATCATGACCCGCTTGATTTACGGCGCGCGGACCGCGTTGTTCGTCGGGTTCGTCGCGTCGTTCGTCGGGTCGACCATCGGATTGGTTCTCGGCGTGATGAGCGCCTATTTCGGCGGCACCTTCGATTTGATTTTCCAGCGTATTATGGACGTCTTCATGGCGTTCCCGCTGATCATCATGGCGCTGGCGATCGTGTCGATCTTCGGTCCGAGCACGGAGAATGTGATCATCGCGATCACGATCCCCTTCATTCCGCGCTGTGCGCGGGTGGTGCGTTCGAATGCCTTGGCAATCCGGGAGATACCTTATGTCGATGCGGCGCGCGCGCTCGGATTCAGCCACGCGCGGATCATTCTGCGCCATATGGCCCCGAACGTCATGGCACCGTTCCTGATCATGCTGACGGCGTTTGTCGGTCAGGCGATCCTGCTCGAGGCGTCGCTTTCCTATCTCGGTCTCGGCGTACAGGAGCCGAACGCGGCATGGGGGCTGATGCTCCAGGGCGGTGCGGAAGAGTACGTCGAGAGCGAGCCCTGGATCGCGATCTTCCCGGGCATCGCCATTTCGATGGCCGTGTTCGGGTTCAACCTGTTCGGCGACTCCGTGCGCGACGTCTTGGATCCCCGCTTGAGGACGCAATAGAAA
>JAKZTB010000226.1:0-3341 GCA_047517345.1 Alphaproteobacteria bacterium | reverse complement strand
CGGTGATCGGCAGCGGCTTCGTTGGCACCGTCACCGGGGCGGCGGTGGCGAACGTGATCCTGACCGGCAGCGCGACAATTCCGACGATGAAAAAGACGGGATTCCGATCCGAGCATGCGGCGGCGATCGAAGCGGTTGCCTCCACCGGCGGTCAGATTATGCCGCCGATCATGGGCTCGGCCGCGTTCCTGATGGCGTCGTTCCTGGAAGTGCCCTATGTCGAGATCATGAAAAAGGCGGTGGTTCCGGCGCTGCTTTTCTACGTCGGCGCCGGTGTCGGCGTCTATTTCCTGATCCGGTCGGCTGGCCTCAATCCGCCGAAGATGGATGTCGACGGCAAGATGATTTTGCGGGCGTTGCCGGTGTTCGTCATTCCGATGACGATCGTGATCGCCCTGCTGGTTCAATACTATTCGCCCGGCTACGCCGCCTTTTACGGAATCCTGGCGATGGTGTCTATCGCGATGCTGCAAAAGGATACACGACCGTCCTTGAAGCAGTGGTTCGAGGGCCTGGGAGAAGCGGCCAAGGTCGGCTCGCAACTGGCGCTTATCCTGGCGCTGGTCGGCATCCTGGCGCAGACTTCGCTGACGACGAATCTGGCGACGAAACTGAGCCAGACCGTGATCGGCTGGGTCGGGATCGAACTGATTCCGATTCTTCTGATTTCCGCGGTTATCGCCATTCTGTTGGGCATGGAGCTACCGACGCCGGTCGCCTACATCATCATGTTCATCACGGTCGTGCCCCTGATGATCGACGCCGGTGTCGACATATACGCAGCCAATTTCTTCGCCTTCTACTTCGCCATCCTCTCGACCCTGACACCACCCGTGGCGCTGTCGGTGCTTGCGGCTAGCAGATTGGCGGGCGCTGGGTTCCTGGAGACATGCAAGCATTCGATTCGTTTGTCGATCGTTGGCTACCTGCTGCCTTTCGCATTGGTTTTCACGCCGGAAATGATGGGGTTCCCCGACAAGATGGGCGTGACCGGCTTGTCCGCCGTCGGCGTGTTGATCCTGGCCAGCGTGGCGGGTGGGGCAGGTCTATACGGCTATTTCCTGCGGCCGCTAGGCGCTTTGGACCGATGCATCCATATTGGCGCGGCGTTGTGTGGATTGGGCTACGTGTTCAACCACGGGCTGACGACGCTCCTTCTTTTCCTGACCCTGTTGGCGATTGGTGTCTTTAAGCCGATGCTAGCAAATTACCGAGAGCGTGAGGTCAGCGGAGCGTCATAAAGGACGAAGATTCGTCTGCTCTGTTATGACGTGATCATGTTGCGGCATTAAGCCGGCGCGAACATGTCTTCGTTCGTCTTCTCTGAGATCTCGCCGGGCGGGCCGAGCACCGGTTCGCCCTTGAATGCGGGGTCGCGTTGCAGGGTCGGCATGACCCGGTGGGCGAAAAGCCGCATATTCACTTCCGCTTCCTCGTGCGGCAGGCCGCCTAAGGCGAACTCCGTCACCAAATGGTCGAGACCGGTAATGCGCTGCAGTTCGCCGATCTGCTGGATGCAATCGTCCGGTGTGCCGACGATCTGGATGCTGACGTAGAAGTCGGTGGCCTTGCTGCGGAATTTCTCGTCCTTCACCTTGGTATAGGTCTTGGCCAGTTTGCCGTAGGATTCGTAGCCCTTCACGTTCGCCAGGTGGCCGTCCGAGAAAACGTAGTGCGCGTCGATCGAATCCCACTTGGCGCCGAGATACTGCGTGGCGCGTTCCGTGGCTTCCTCGCGGCTCTCGGCGACGGACACGTTGGTCAGGACGATCGGGGAGCGCGGCGCGTGACCCACGCTCGTCGCGATGTCCTGGAAGCGATAGATATCTTCTGCCGCCTTCGACCATTCGTTCTGCATGATGACCAGCATGCCGAATCCGAGCTTGGCGATGATCTCCGCCGATTCCGGGCTGACGGATGACGCGTAGAAGCGCCGTTCGGGATGCGAGATCGGGCGCGGCCGGATCGACGTTCTAGGGATTTCAAAAAAGGCGCCTTCGAACTCGAAGCTGTCCTGGGTCAACGCCAACATGACGATCTGCGCGGCTTCCAGGAAACGCGGCCGGGCTTCGCCCATGGGAATACGGAAGCCTTCATATTCCGAGGTCGCGGCGCCGCGCCCGAAACCGAACAGGCAGCGGCCGCCGCACATGATGTCAAGCAACGCGATCTGCTCCGCGACCCTCACAGGATCGTGCCACGGCAAGACGATGACGGCGGTGCCCAGCGTGATCCGCTTCGTTCGTCCGGCAAAATAGGCTAGCGTCTGCGCCGGTGCAGGCGACATCGCGTAACCGGTGAAATGATGCTCAAGCGCGAAGAGAGAATCGAAGCCGAGCGGTTCCGCCAAATCGCCCATGACCATATGTTCCATGACGACGCTGGCGTCGGAATGCCCCTGCTTTTGGAGCATGTTTAGCGCGGTTCCCACTTTCATAATTCTCTCCCTTTCGAGACGACCGCTACAACTATGCCAGATTGGCAGGGCTGATGCGAATGGTCGGAATTGGACGAATCCGGCCGGTTCCCGCGTTCTACGTCGATTCAAACCTTGCAGTTCTGCGCCGCTCGGCTCGTATACTCTGCCTTGGCAGAAGCATGAATACTTTTTTCGACTACTTGCCGTTGCGGCGTTTGCGATCGTGAGCCTACCGGTTTTGGCATCGGAGGAACCGTTGCTGCCGTGCGAGGACGAACCGGACCCGCCCTACGCGAAACTCGGTGTACCGCCGGTAGTACGTGTTTGGACGCAGGACGGTTTTGTCTGGGATCCACCGCAATGCAGCGGTTGGGTTAAGGGCGAGTACGCACTCTTGGTCGCGTTGGCGGGGCGCTTCAAGCATGCCGGCGATGTGAAATCACTGGTCAGAAAGTTCGCGCGCATTTCACACTTGAAGAAAGTTCGGTATTGGTCGATTTCGACGCAGCGGTGGCGCGACCTCTACCGCGCGGCGTATGCACTCTCAAGCGCGAAGCGGGGTGCGAAGCGTCGAGATTTCAGGTCAGAAGAATTGCCGCCCAGGCGCCTTCGGTATTTTTGGCTGGAGGAACAGGGACCCATCGGGGCGGCCGTATTTAGAATGCGGGTTCTTGAGCGAACGCAAGACCGGCTGGTGATCGATTTTCGAAACCACAGGGCGGTGCGTCCAACTCAACATCCGAAACTCTCCGCCGGCGGCTATCGCTATCTGTTCATTTTCGAGAAAGAAGCGCCGGAGCTTTGGCGCTTCTACAGCGTTACAGGTCTGCGCGGGGCCGGCGGCTCGGCGATCAGTTGGATTCGGGGATCTTATGTAAACCGCGCCGTTGCGCTATTTCGCTATGTTGCGGGCATCCCGATG
>JAKZTB010000225.1:0-13210 GCA_047517345.1 Alphaproteobacteria bacterium | reverse complement strand
GGCAAAGCCGTCGAAACCGCCCTCGATCAGTACCGACTGCAGACGGTCGTAAAACACATGACCCGGCGAGCGCGGCATCTCCGCCCAGCCTACCCCCCTGACGATCCTTCTGCTGTCCCATCGTCATCAGCGAATCCCCCGATCAAATCAGAACGTCAAAGAATCAGACCAGGCCGCTTGTGTCCAGTGCCAACTTCGTCAACGGGCTGCTAAGCAATCCCGTGCTGATTGAGCGATTGAAACAGCGGTTGCCTGTAACTATCGAGCATCGGCTGGGCGAAGCCCTTTCCGGCCCGGGACTTCAACAAAGATTCCAAGCAAAACGTGACCTCGTCAAACAAAGAGTACGAGAGATCCTTCATGCGCTGACGACGCTTCCCCGGTTGCCCAAGGAGCTGTCCGTAGCCTGGAACGCAAACATTGCCGCGAGCGATTTTCTGCAATCGGTGACCTACGTCATCATCTTTTTGTTCGGCGGCTTTGGCTTGGAATGGCTCTATTGGAGCTATTTGTCGGCAACCCTGACACGGATCGAACTTTCAAAGCCGAAAACCTATGGCAGCATTTTGAAGGCTGCCGTGCTTCGGGCGGTACTACTGTTCGGAAGCATCGCGGTTTTCGCCTCTGGCAGCGTCGGGCTATTCGTCGGTTTTGAATGGTCCCCTTTTGTCGATCAAATAGTACTTTCGCTGTTGGCCGGCATCATCGCCATGCGATTCATCATCATGATCGGTGTCTTTGTCTTGGCACCCAAAGTGGAAGATTTGAGATTGATGCCGTTGGACAGAACGGCGGCAAGGAATGTTTATGCCTGTATTTTGACGGTCAGCGGGGTCGGCCTGCTCGGCTATCTGTGTGTCGAAATCATGGACCAAATGGCCCTAACGGCGCCGTCGCTGCTGGCTGTCGAGTCGATCGCCGGTTCGCTGTTCGTGGCCGTTCTGATTGCCGCATTCTGGCAAACCGAATTCGTGCGGCGCCGGGAATTCGCGGCAAGTGGCGGCAGCGTGGTTGCCGGTGTACCTCTGCCGGCACCCGGAAACTTAAAGCTCATCGTATCGAGCGCGCTTGTCCTGGTGGCTTTCATATTGTGGCTGCTCGGCATCAATGCTGTGATGTGGTCCCTGGTGACGCTGTCGCTGCTTTTCCCAGCGATTGGTTTATCGCGCGTTATGGTCGACCATATTTTCGACAATGTCGAAGATCAAACGCCGGTGAAGACGGAAGTGGACGAAGGCCAAGACGACAACGGCCAAGACCAAGAAGATACGCATCTGCCCGAGCCGCCAAACCGCTATCAGTTATACCGCCCAATCGTGGATCGGTTGATCCGGTTTCTCTTGGTGATTGTCGCCGTCCTCACGCTCGGCATGGTCTGGGATGCCACCTCGATGTTGCAGTCGGGTTCCTTTCCGCTCGCAGAAAAGTTCTTTGACGTCACCATCGACATCCTCTTTGCCTTGCTGATCGCGGATTTCATCTGGACCTGGGCGAGAACGGCAATCGAGCAGAAACTGGCGACCTTTCCACCCTTGGAACCGGGTCATGCCCCCGGACCGGAAGCCCGGATGGCGACCCTGCTGCCGATGTTCAAGAAAATTCTGATGATTACCATCATGATCATGGTCGCGCTCATTATTCTCTCATCCCTGGGCATCAATATCGGGCCCATTTTGGCCGGCGCCGGCGTCGCGGGCATCGCCTTGGGTTTCGGCGCGCAGGCCTTGGTAAAGGACATTTTTTCCGGCGTGTTCTTCCTGATCGATGATGCCTTCCGGGTCGGTGAGTATATTGAAATGGGCGATTTGCGGGGCACCGTCGAATCCGTCTCGATCCGGTCGTTGCGGGTGCGCCATCATCGCGGCGCCTTGCACACGATCCCCTATGGCGAATTGAAGGCGCTGACCAACTACAGCCGCGACTGGGTCATCATGAAACTCGAATTTCGGGTGCCGTTCGACACCGATGTCAAACTGTTCAAGAAAATCGTCAAGAAAGTCGGCGCCAATTTGCAGGCGAACGAGGATTACGGACACCACCTGATCGAACCCCTGAAATCCCAGGGCGTGCGACGGATGGAAGAATTCAACATGGTGCTTGGCGTCAAATTCATGGCGGTTCCAGGCGAGCAATGGACGATCCGGCGCGACACCTATCAACAGCTTCGCGATGAGATGGAAAAGAACGGCATCAAGTTCGCGGCGCGCAACGTCCAGGTAGAGGTCCTGAGCGACAAACCGCTCACGGAGAAGGAGAAAGAGGCGGTCGCTGGCGCGGCACAGCAAAGCGTCGAAGCGCAGCTGCCCGCGAAACCGGCACCCGATGAACCATAAATCGCACATTACAGCGCGAAGAACGCCGTCTCCCCCTCCCCCTGCAGGACGATGTCGAATTCGAACCGGCGCGGCGGCCCGGCGGCGGCTTCGCGCGCGATGAGCGTCGATTGAACCGCGGCGTCGGCGATGCCGGATAGTATCGGATCGTCTTCGTTACCCGCTTCATCGGGAAAATAGATGCGGGTGGTCACGCGTTTCAGCAGGCCGCTGGAATAGATCGACAGGCTGATATGCGGCGCCTGCCAGACATTCCCTTTGCCCGGCACGGCGCCCGGTAGGACAGTCGTAAAGTGGTAACGGCCGTCGGCACCGGTCAGGAAACGCCCGAAGCCGGCGAAGTTCGGATCGCTTTCGTCGCCGTACCGTCCGGCGGAATCCGCCTGCCAGATCTCGACAAGCGCGCTCGGGCACGGTGCGCCGTCGCCGTCGCGCAGCTGGCCTTGAATTTCGACGACATCGCCGTCGGCTTGCGGTCCGTCTTTCGTCCGGTGGGTCAGGTCGTTTTCGCCGGCGCGCATAGGCGCGGCATTGAAGAACGGCCCGATAGTCTGCGATCCCGTACGCGGTAAGATCATGAAGTTCCCTATTCTTCGAAGGCGCCGTGGCGTTCCTATCCGGCGGCGCGGCCGCGCAGCACGATATCGAACCGGTAGCCGAGCGAGACACCCGGCTCACCCAGATCCGGGACGTACGCCGCTACGAGCCGCTCGCGCGCGTCCTCATCGGCGATACTCATATAGATCGCATCGAGGGGCAGCAGCGGATCGCCCGGGAAATACATCTGGGTGACCAGCCGCGCGACGACGCTGGGCCCGGTGACCGAGAAATGCAGATGCGCCGGCCGCCACCAGTCATCGACGGGAGGCGGATAGGCGCCCGGCCGGATCGTCTTGAAGCTGTAGCGCCCTTCGGCATCCGTGACGCATCGCCCCGCACCGATGAAATTGGGATCGAGCGGCGCATCGCGGCCGTCGGTCAGATGCCGGTAGCGGCCTGCCGCATTGGCCTGCCACATCTCGACCAGCGCGCCGGCGAAAGGCCGTCCGTCCTCGTCCAGCACGCGCCCGTGCACGTCGATACGCTCACCGATCGGCATCCCCTCGCCCTGCTGCGTCAGGTCGTTCTCGCCAGTATCGCCGGCCTTGAACACAAGTCCGGTCAGTTCGGTGACCGTGTGCTCCAACGCAATCGGCGGGTTTGCGGGCGATCGCTTAACAGTCGAGCCGTAATCCGGATGCAAGTAGGGCGGGTCCGCGCTGTCGTCGCCGACCGGATAGTGCCGTTCGACCGTTTCTTCCGTATTCGCCATCGCTTTTCCCCGATACTTATTCGTAATTCGATACTTCGACGAGATTACCGTCCGGATCGCGGAAATAAACCGAATTAATCGGTCCGACCGCACCGCTGCGGATACTCGGTTCCGCTTCCAGCTCGATCCCGCAGGCTTCGAGATGCGCCAACACCTCGTCCATCGGCGTCTCGGTGATCAAGCAGAAATCAGCCGTGCCTTCGACATGATTGCGCGCGCGCATGACCTCTTCCCAGCCGGCGGGCTGCAGATTGATCTTCTGGTTACCGAAACCCAAAGCGACCCGGCCATTACCGAAATCGATGCGCCGCATGTTGAGCACCCGGACGTAGAATTTGCAGATCGTATCGATGTCGCTGCACGGGATGACGAAATGATCGAGATGGTCGATTTCCAGCATAACGTCCTTTCTACTCCGTTTGTTCGGCGATCCAATCGAGGAAGTCCGCATTGCCGCCGGCGATGGTCAAGGCGACGATGCAAGGGCAATCGTAGCTGTGCAACGCTTTGACCCGTTCGGTCAAGCGGGGCAATTGCGCCTCCGTCGTCTTGGCGATGAGCACCGCTTCGGAGTCCTCGCAGACCTCGCCCTGCCAGCAATATATAGAGGTCATGCCGTCGATCACGTTGGCGCAGGCGGCGAGCCGTTCCTCGACAAGCGCGCGGCCGATGCGGGTCGCCTCCGCCCTGTCGCCCGCCGTCATATAAACCAGAACCGCCGTCATCGAACGCCTTCGCCTTGGAATACGCACCGGATTTCCCTAGGATAGCACCTCCGTCGATAGTTGGGGTGGGTCATGCAGCGGAAATCGAACGTCGTTAAACTGACGCAAGCACGGCCGGCGCGCCCGAAAACAGACCGTAAACCCACCAAAGCGCAGCGCAGCTGGCTCTCCGCCGGTCTGAGCGAACCCGGCGGCAAACTCCCCCTGTTCGACACCGAAGGACAGCGGGTCAACGAGCGCACGATTCGCAGTTGCATCGACCAAGGCTGGGCTGAGCCCTGGTTTGCCAACCCGATCAAGCCTGACTGGCTGGTCTGCAAGCTGACCGACACGGGGCGGGAGCTGGTTTCCTAAGAGTCTGGCATCGACCGGACGCCGTTTTTCATCGACAGTTAAGCCTCTTGCGTTAGGATGCAGCGCCTTTTGACGCCCCTGACAAAGACGATGGCGACCGACCTTTTGCTCATCAATCCCGGCGGCCGGGAAAAAATCTACCAGCAGCTCGGCGGCGACCTGGCCGCGATCGAGCCGCCGCTGTGGTGCCGGTTGATCGCGGGCTACGTGCTGGACCGCGGTTTCACCGTGGAAATCCTCGACTCGGAAGCGGAGAGTATGGGCGTCGGGTCGATCGCCGCCGAGGTGGAACGCCGTGCGCCAACTCTGGTCGGCATGATCGTCTTCGGGCATCAGCCTTCGGCCTCGACCCAGCAGATGGCGGCGGCGGGCGAAACCTGCCGCGCAATCAAAGACACCTGCCCCGACCAACCGATGATCATCGCCGGCGGCCATGTCGCGGCCCTGCCGGATCGCACCCTGGACGAAGAGGCGGTCGACTACGCCTGCGCCGGTGAAGGCCCGGTGACGATTCACCGCCTGCTCGAAGTCCTGACCGGGCGGACCGAGGACGTTTTAGGCGATGTCGAAGGCCTAGTATGGCACGCCGGCGGCGAGATCCGCGTCAATCCGGCGGCCCCGCTGATCACCGAGATGGACGCGGACCTGCACGGCAACGCCTGGCACCTGCTGCCGATGGGCCGCTACCGGGCGCACAACTGGCAATGCTTCGGCGATCTCGGCGCGCGCCAGCCCTACGCCTCGATCTACACCTCGCTCGGCTGCCCGTTCCGCTGCACCTTCTGCTGCATCAACGCGCCTTTCGGCACCAACCGCTACCGCATGCGTTCCGCCGAGGCGGTGGTCGGCGAGATCGACCTGCTGCACCGCGAATACGGCGTGAAGACCTTTAAGGTCATCGACGAGATGTTCGTCCTCAACGACCGCCATGTGAACGGCATCTGCGAGGGGCTCGCCGCCAAACCCTATGCGGACGAGCTCAACATCTGGGCCTACGCGCGCGTCGACACGGTGAAGCAGGGACAGCTTCCCCTGCTGCGTGCCGCGGGGCTGCGCTGGCTCGCGCTCGGCATCGAGTCGGGCAGCGCCCATGTCCGCGACGGGGCCGATAAATCCTTCGACCAGGACGACATCCGCGAGATCGTGCGGCAGATTCAGACCGCCGGCATCAACGTCATCGGCAACTACATCTTCGGCCTGCCGGACGACGATCTGGAGACGATGCGCGAGACCCTGGATCTGGCCAAGGAGTTGAATTGCGAGTTCGCGAACTTCTACTCCGCCATGGCCTATCCCGGTTCGCCGCTCTACACGATGGCGGTCGAGAATGGCTGGGACCTGCCGGAAAGCTGGAGCGGTTTCTCGCAGCACAGCCATGACTGCCGGCCCCTGCCGACCGAACACATCGCCGCCGCCGAGGTCCTGCGGTTCCGCGACGACGCCTTCCACGAATATTTCGCCAGCAAACGCTATCTCGATATGGCGACGCAGAAGTTCGGCGTCGAGACGCGGAAACATATCGAAGAGATGGCCGGGGCGCGGCTGGAGCGGGCGCTGTATTAAGAGCCCGTTTGGGAATATGTTGTTGATTTCATGGTCTTTGTTTATTCGCTGGGTAGGAAGGGTCCGCGCCGCGATGCCGGCGGCATCGCAAGCGGGCGCTGACGCCCTCCAGCGAGTAAACAAAGGCCACCCGAAGGGTTGGCGCTTCTCGGCCGGCTGGTGCGTCGCGGCCCTTGGCCGATGCCCGGCATCGCCCGGCGCGCCGCTCCTGCCATCCGACTCGACAATCGCCAATGAAAACAGCAACAAATTCCCAAACGGGCTCTAAGTGGACATGTCGCCCCGCACCCTCGTCTTCGATCTCGACGGCACTCTCATCCACAGCGCCCCCGAAATCGCCGCCGCGCTGAACCGCGTGCTCGGGGAAGCCGGCCGCGACCTCGTCACGCTGGAACAGGTCACGCAAATGATCGGCGACGGCGTGGCAATGCTGGTCGAGCGGGGATTCGCCGCGACCGGCGGGGCGCCTGACGACCCGGAACACTGCCTCGACCGCTTCCACCACCACTACTACAACGCGGCGGCCGACCTGACCGAACTCTACCCGGGCGTCCTGGACACGCTGCACGCGCTCGCCGAAGCCGGGCACCGGATGGCGCTGTGCACCAACAAGCCCGCCGCGGCGACGGCCGCGGTGCTGGAAGCCTTCGGCCTCGCCGGATTCTTCGAAGCGGTCGCGGGCGGCGACACCTTTGCCGTGCGCAAGCCCAGCCCCGGCCACCTGCTCGGCCTGCTGAAACAGATGGACGCCGACCCGGAACACGCCGTGATGATCGGCGACAGCCCGAACGACGTGGCCGTCGCGCTCAACGCCGCCGTCCCCGTTATCGCCGTCTCGTACGGCTACCGGCGCGTCCCCGCCGAGGACATGGGCGCCGACATCCTGATCGAGCATTTCCACCAGGTCCCCGACGCGCTCCGCCGGCTCGGCCCCATGCCGGCTTGACAAGCGCCCTGCGGGCCACGTAAATCACGCCTTCCGCACATCAGCGCGGGCGCGTAGCTCAGCGGGAGAGCACCGTCTTCACACGGCGGGGGTCGCTGGTTCAATCCCAGCCGCGCCCACCATCTCTCCTCCAAGAATGTCGAATTTGTGATCGCGACACCGCTTTCCTGCGAGCGGAATTCGGCTATCCTTGGCGAATCGACATTGATATCAGGGAGCCGTAACATGCCGAAACTGTCCGGAAAATGCCTCTGCGGGAACGTCACGTTCAGCGCGGATACCGAAATCAAGCTGATGGCAAACTGCCATTGCGACGATTGCCGCGCGGCGACGGGGGCGGCATTCGGGACGTTACTGTTCGTCGACGAGGACGCGGTGACGATCAAGGGGTCGCCGAAAGTCTACGACCACACCGCCGACAGCGGCGCGTCGATGCAGAAGCTGTTCTGCCCGGACTGCGGTTCGCAGATGTTCGGCCGCAACTCCAACCGGCCGAACACGCTGAGCGTGCGCGCCGGCGTCGTCGATCAGACAGAATTGGTCAAGCCGGCGGTCAACGTCTTCCTGTCGAGCAAGATCGAGTCGACGCCGGTCGATCTCGCCCTCAAAGGCTTCGACAAGATGCCGGGCTAGGAGCCTATTACTCGCTCGGCGTTCCAGGAACTGGATCCGGCAGCAGTACGAACCACGCCCAGCACACGATAACCAGCTGAAACGGGATGCGCGCCCAAAGCAGCGCCGCCGGGATGTGGAAGCTCGCGGGCTGCAGGTCGAAAATCGCCATGTTGATATTGGCGGGCAAGACCGCGAAGAAAAGCACGATCAATCCGATACCCGCGGCGACGCGCAATTTGGGTATCAGGAGTCCGATGCCGCCAAGGATTTCGAACGCGCCGCTGACGAAAACCAGCTCGCGGTGGTATGGCAGGTAGGACGGCATGATCGCCATATAGGCGTCCGTCGCTTGGAAATGGAGCGCCCCCGCGACGATCATGAATACGGCCAAAACAACCCTTAAAATCGATCTGGCGCTCGGTTGGCGTATCGTGGCATCTAAGGTTTTCTGAAGATTCATTCGACCTTGTTTCTACCGGCCGAGCATGGCGCCGAGTTTCCGTGCGAAACGGTAGAAGTCCCACGCGGGACCGTCGAATTCACCGCGCACACAAAGTGTCCCCTCATCGGACGGCGGATCTGTAAGCTTGTCCGTAACTTGGACAGGGAAAAGCGGCAAATCTAACGGCGTCCTGGCCACCTTCGATTCCTTTGTTGGAAAATCTAACTTTATTCCGCCGCGGCGAGCGCCGTCACATCCACCTCAACGCCATGCAGCGCCGTGCTGTCGCCCATGTCGCTGCGCAGGCCGGGGTTAAGCGCGTTGACGTTGAGGCCGTCCGCCGCGGCGCCGGGCCAGCGGCCCTTCGGCGCCAAACCGACGCCAAGCGGGGTAAGATCCGATACCTGAACGCACAGTACGATCGCGGCCGTATCGTTCGAGACGCGGGCGCTGTCGCCGGCCTTCAGCCCTCTCGACGCAGCATCGTCGGGATGAAGCGTGATGGTTGCGGGATCGGTGCGGTCGCGGATGCGCGGTTCGTTGTCGTAGGACGAGTTCATGTGCCATTCGCTGGCCGGCGTCAGCAAGCGCAACTGTCCCGCCGCGGGGCGTGCCAGCGGGTCGGGCCGCGCGACCCGCGGGTGACCGTCCGCTTCCGCCGTGCCGCTGGCGAGTTCGATCCTGCCGGACGGCGTCGGAAAGTCGAGATCGTCCCACAAAATGACCGGCTCGGACTCCGGATAGATCGTCCCCCGATCCTTCAATTCCGCAAACGACAAGCCGAAGGGCTTCAGCATGCGGTCCAGGATCGGCTCGTCTTGCTCGTAAAGCGCCGGCTCGTGGAGTTCCATTTTGCGCGCCAGGCGGCGAAAAATTTCCTGGTTGGGCAGCGCCTCGCCCGGCGGGTCGACGGCCTTCGCCTGCGGACCGACGGAGAGGTGGAAGTAGGAACCGACGATATCGTCGAACTCCAGGAAACTCGCCGCCGGCAGCACGATATCGGCGAAGCGCGCGCTGTCGGTCATGAACAGGTCGGCGACGACGGTGAACAATTCCTCCGAGCGCAGCGCATCCAGCAGCCGCCGCTGGTCCGGGTTCGAAGCCGCGATATTGATGTTCCAGAGGATCAGCGACTTGTCGCGAGGCGATGCTTCCAGATGGGCGCGCAAATCCATATGGCTGAGCGGTTTGGCCTCATCGCTCCGCAGATCGGCGCGCCCGAGATAGCCCATTTCCATACCGCGCGTCGGCCCCTTCCCGTTCAAGAAATTCACGCCCGTGCCGGGCTTGCCGATATTGCCCGTGACCGCCGGCAGCATCGCCGCCGCGCGGAACGCGTTGCCGCCGGTCGGCGCGCGGCACAGCGCCTGACCGAGCCACAACATGGACGGTCCCGCGCCATAGGCTTCCGCCGCCGCGCGAATATCGGCTTCCGATACGCCCGTCGCACAGGCTGCACGCGAAGGCGGCCATTCGTCGATCGAGGGCTCGAGCACGTCGAACCCGACCGTATGTTTCGCGATAAATGCGGCGTCCAGTTTTCCGGCTTCTTTCAGCGCGTGCATCATGCCGAAGGCGAGCGCCGCATCGGTTCCCGGGAACGGGCGCAGATGGATATCCGCACGCTCGGCGGTCGGCGTGCGGATCGGGTCGATCACGACCAATGTACCGGGAAATTCCGCCAGCCAGTGCTTGTCGACATGCGGACCGCTCGCCGACGGGTTGGCGCCCCACACGATCAGACAGCTTGAATCCTTCGCCGTGCGGGGGTCGAAGCCTTTGGCGCTTTCACCCAGCACATAGCCCAACCCCACATGGCCGGAAAGATTGCAGATCGAATCCGGCTCGACCTCCGTCGCGCCGATATGGTTGAAGAAGCGCATCGGAAACTGGTTGGCGATGATCGAACAGGTGCCGGTGTAATGCGCCGTCAGGATGTCGCGCGCCCGTCCGGCCTCGATCAGCCCGCCGAGCCGCGCCGCGATTTCGCCCAATGCTTCGTCCCAGGAAATTTCGGTAAAAGCGCCCTCGCCTTTCGGTCCGATGCGTTTCAAAGGCCTGGTCAAGCGGGCATCGGGGTCGCGCCAGACGCCGTTATAGGCCAGCGTGCATTTACCGCACAGCGAGCCCCGGTTGGCCGGATGCCCAGGATCGCCGGTCACCCGGTCGATTTCGCCATTTTTCAGCACGACCCGGATACCGCAGCTGTCGTAGCAATCGCGCGGACAGGTCGTGAGGATCGATTGCTCGGTGGCGTCGTTCATTGCGCTAATTCTCCAATACCTTGCTTGCTATTCCGCCGCCAACCGGGTCGGCGTCAGGCCTATAGCGGTCAAATTTTCACGCAGCGTTTTCTCTTCGCCCTCGGTCAAGCGTCTGATCGCCGGACGCGCGTTGCGCCAAGTAGGGTCGCCCGTAAGCCACGCCATCGTAGCGCGCAAAGCGGAGAACCACGGCAATGCTCCCATCGCGCCACGGATTTCGCCGACCCGCGCCTGCATCGCTTCACCCTGCTTCCCTTCATAACCGTCGAACAACGCGGTCGTAACGTCGGGCACAATATTGCTGACGCCGGACATCGTCCCATTGCCGCCCGCCCGTAGACAAGTCAAGGTCATCCCGTCCGTACCGGCAAAAACCTCCTTGTCCGGAAAGGCGCGGCAACGCTCCTCGAGCATCTCGGGCACACCGCTGCTGTCTTTGATGCCGACCGCGTTTTCGGGATAGGCTTCGAACAGGCGGGAGAAAAACGTCAGGCTGTGATGAACGTTGAGGTTCGATTCCCAATCATAGACATAAAGCCGCAGCCGCGTGTCGTTTACGCCATCGATGACGCGGGAAAAGAAGTCGAGCAATCCGACAGTCTCCGCCGGCTTGTAATAGAAGGGCGGCTGCACGCAGACCCCGCCGGCGCCGATACCGACCGCGTGCTTCATCAAGCGTATCGCGTCCGGGAACGCCAAGGCGCTCGTTCCGATCAGCATGCGCGCTACGGGCAATCCGCTTTCCGCCAAGGAGTCCATCGTCGCAATACGCTCCTCGACGGTGAAGGAATGTCCCTCTCCCGTCGAACCGATCGGCATCAACCCTTGGCACCCCGCATCGAGCAAACCGTGGCAATGGCTGACATACTTCGAGAGATCAGCGGTAAGGTCGTCGCGCATCGGCATCAATGGCGCAGCGTATATGCCTCTTTGTTCAACTGGCATGGCGTGCTCTTCATTAAAGTGCATTCGGATTGTAATCTGACCCCGTTCTTACGCGCTTTATTGGTTTGCCGGATAGAGCCAATTCGGTCAAACGTCCCAGTCCAAACGAATATTCCTCCCGTCGCCTCAACCTTGGAACCCAGCCATGAAAATGAAGGCCGTCATATTGTTTGAAGCGGGTGCGACCGTCCCCTATGCGGACAGCCGCCCGTTGCGCGTCGAGGAAGTCGATCTCGATCCGCCCCAGGCAAACGAACTGCTGGTTCGTATCGATGGCGCGGGGCTGTGCCATTCTGACCTGTCGGTGATAGACGCGTCGATCCCACGCGCGTTACCGATGGTCATGGGCCAAGAAGGGGCGGGCGAAATCGTAGAGGTGGGTGAGAACATCACCGACGTCAGTCCTGGCGACCATGTCGTATTCCAATTCCGCGCAAGCTGCGGACGTTGCCGGCGCTGTATGGAAGGTCGGCCTGCCCTGTGCGAGGTATCGGCCAAGGCGAAAGCGACCGGCGGGCTGATGGGCGGCGGCAAGCGGCTGTCGCTCGACGGCCAGCCGATCTCGCACCACTCCGGAATATCCTGTATGGCGGAATACGCCGTCGTGGACCGCGGTACAGTCGTGGTGATCGACAAGGATCTACCGCTCGCGGAGGCCGCGATCTTCGGCTGCGCGGTTATGACTGGCGTGGGTGCCGTTACCAATACGGCGAGGGTTCGTGTCGGCGACACGGTAGCGATCGTCAGGCTCGGCGGAGTCGGCCTCAATGCCTTGTTGGGGGCGAAGCTTGGCGGCGCGGAACGGATCATCGCCGTCGATATCAGCGACGACAAACTCGGACTGGCGCGGCAGCTCGGCGCGACCGACACCTTCAACGCATTGGACGCCGATTGCGTTTCCGAAATCCTAGAACAGACAAATGGCGGTGTCGATTTCGCCATCGAGACGGCTGGTGCGATCGCGGCGATGGAAACCTGCTACGCCATACTGCGCACCGGCGGGCGGGTTATCGCCGCCGGGTTGCCGCCCGTGAAAGACGAATTCTCCTTCAAACCGGCGCAGTTGGTCGGTGAAGAGCGCGGCATCCTCGGCAGTTCCATGGGAAGCTGTGTCCCCATCCGCGATATTCCACGGTTCATCAGCCTATATCGCCAGGGCCGTCTGCCCGTCGACCGGCTGATCGACGCCAAAATCGGCTTCGGCGATATCAATGTGGGCTTCGACCGGCTGACCGAAGGCGCGGTCGTCCGGCAGATACTTGTCCCGCATGGCTAAACGGTGTCTTGGTAATAGGTGTACGGGTTTGCCGATAACGGGCACAAAGCGGCTTCCGGTAGCGTTGCTCGCACAGGCTCCTAGCCGCCAATCCATTCCCAGAGCTTGTCCGCGGTAAGGGCCAGGACGATTGTCAGAACCATGATCGCGATGAGGCCGATGAAAGCGCTCACCAATATACGCTGTCGTTTTTTCCCCGACCTGCTGCGATACCCAGATTTCACCTTGGGCTTCGTCGCAAACAGATACACCGGGATGGCTAGGCTGAGCAGCACAAACACCGCAGCAAAAATCTTCCTGCTTATCCTTGAAAGTCATCCAGCGATGAGGAGGCGATAGGGCATGGGCTCGGTGCGTGCGGCGCTATGGACGAAACGCGGGATCATGGTTTCGAGTTGATAGCGCCGGTTGTAGCGCCAGGCGAAACTGGCGAGG
>JAKZTB010000224.1:0-7247 GCA_047517345.1 Alphaproteobacteria bacterium | reverse complement strand
GCAGTGAGACGCTGTCAAAATCGTTCCGTAAGTCGATAGGCGCTGCCATGGCGAACCTCATTGGTTCACCACATTGAGTCAGAGATCGGACCGCTTGGGAATCCCCAACGTGAGTCAGGCATTCCGCTCGGTGGTATAAGGACTATTCCGCATAACCGGTAATATAGCGGCTTCCCCGTATTCACACGATACAGCGCGCCGGCGCGCTCGAAACACACAGGGCGCGATCGTGTAGGCTGCATCGATTAGTCCCTACTGCGCGCGAGACACACCATGTTCGACAAGCTCATACCAACCACCCTGGTGGGAAGCTATCCGCAGCCGGATTGGCTGGTCGACAAGGACAAGCTGCTCGGCAGCGGACCGCCGCGGGTGCGGATGCGCGATGTCTGGCGCGTGCCGGAAGACTTGCTGGAACAGGCGCAGGACGACGGCACCCTGACCGCGCTGCACGACCAGGAGCGCGCCGGCATCGATATAGTCAGCGACGGGGAGATCCGCCGCGAGAGCTACTTCAACCGTTTCGCCAATGCGCTCGACGGCATCGACATCGACAATCCCGGCACGGTCCCGAGCCGTACCGGCAAACCGACCCAGGTACCGCGGGTCGTGGGGCCGATCCAGCGCACGCAGCCGGTCCAGGTACGCGATGTCGCCTTCCTGCGCGCGCATACCGACCGGCCAATCAAGATCACGATTCCGGGCGCCTTCACAATGGCGAAGCTGGCGCTGGACGAACATTACGGCGACCCGGAAGCTCTGATCATGGCCTATGCCGGCGCGCTGAACGAGGAAGTCCGGGAATTGAAGTCCGCCGGCGCCGATGTGATCCAGATCGACGAACCCTACATGCAGGCCAATCCGATTGAAGCCGAACGGTTCGGCGTCGCCGCGATCGACCGGGCGCTCCATGGCATCGACGGACCGACAGTCGTGCATCTGTGCTTCGGCTACGCCTATGTCGTCAGCGACAAACCCGAAGGCTACTCCTTCCTGCCGCAACTCGACGCCTGCTGCGCCGATGCGATCTCCATCGAGGCGGCCCAGCCGAATCTCGACCCGGCGATCCTCGAGAAACTGCCGAGTAAGAATGTGCTGTTCGGCGTGATCGATCTCGGCACGGAAAAAGTGGAGACACCGGATCTTGTCGCCGACCGGCTGCGCGGCGCTTTGACTCATATCTCCGCCGACCGGCTGATCGCGGCCCCCGATTGCGGCATGAAATACCTACCGCGCGACGTCGCCTTCGGAAAACTGCAGGCATTGGTCGCCGGAGCGGCTATCGTACGGAACGAAATCAACCGAGGTGACTAGAATATGGGACGGGAAATCGAGATTATCGCCGCCGACGGCGACGCGTTTGCGGGCTACTTGGCGCTGCCCGACAAGACGCCGGCGCCAGGCTTGATCGTTCTCCCGGAAGTCTACAATACCAACCGGCATATCCGGATGGTCGCCGACGGTTATGCCGAAGAGGGCTTCGTCGTGTTGGCGCCCGACGTCTATTGGCGCCAGGAAGCGGGCGCCTACCTACCCTATTCGGACGACGGCCGTGCAAGGGCACAGGCGCTGCGCGCGCAGCTCGATACCGATCAGTTCGCCCGCGATCTCGGCGATACCGTGGCGGCGCTGGAGGAGCACGACGCGTGCACCGGAAAAGTCGGGGTCATGGGGTTTTGCCTCGGCGGCAAATTCACTTATCTCTCGAGCGTCCGCCACAAGATCGGCGCGGCGGTCAGCTATTACGGCGTCCAGATCGACGAGCATCTCGACGAGGCGGACAATTTGAATTGCCCGATCATGATGCATTTCGCCGAGAATGACCCGCATGTGCCGGCGGACTCCGTGTCGGCGATCGAAGCCCGTATGGGCGGCTGGGACAATGTCGATATCCACGTCTATCCCGGCACCGAGCACGGCTTCAACCGATACGGCTACGATCCGTATCATGAAACCCAAGCGGCCGTCGCCCGGGAGCGCACGCTCGCGCTTTTCCGCAAGCATCTCAAATAGTTAGGCCACTTCGGCGGCGCGGCGTTCGACCGTGTTCATCTCGTCGGACACGGTGGTCCGCTGCATCACCCGGCGCTCCGCCATATCTGCGTAGGGCCGCCCTCGGTGCATGGTGCAGCGGTTGTCCCAGACGACAAGGTCGCCCGCGCGCCAGCTATGTGCATGAACGAATTGCGGCTGCGTTGCGCAGTCGGTCAGTTCGTCCAGCAGCGCCCGTCCCTTCTCCTTCGGCCAACCGACGACGTGCGAGGCGTGCGAGGCCAAATACAACGCCTTGCGGCCGGCCGGATGGTGACGGACGAGAACCTGTTGCACGGGCGTCAGCACAGTGCGGGCACCGTCGGTATATTCTTCGTAACCGGCCTGCATACGCGAATAAACGATGCTGTGCTCGACGATCAGATCCTCGATCTCGTGCTTGCGGGTTTCCGGCAAGGCATCGTAGGCGGCGCGCATGTCGGCGAATTCCGTCTCGCCGCCGGCCGACGGCACCTCCTCCGCATAAAGCAAGGAACAACGCGCTGGCACATGCTTGAACGTGTTGTCCGTGTGCCAAATTCGATTGCCGAGATTGAAATCCCGCTGGTGATTGTACGCTGGCTGGATCGCGCCGGTGTGGTCGATATTGGAGATGTCGGTGATCTTCGGCGGCAGCGCCCGCTCCTTCTCGGGACGATGATAGTTCGTCACCTCGAACAGCGGACCGAATTTTGCGCTGAATGCGATGTGCTGCTCGTGGGTCAAGTTCTGGCCGCGGAAGACCAGGACCGCGCTTTCGTGGAACGCGGTGAGGATTTTCGCGAAAACATCCGGCGGCACCGGCTGCGCGATGTCGACGCCTTTCACTTCGGCAAAGATTTCCGGATGCCTTCGCTCCACCGTCAACATGGCGGTGTTCCCGTTAGTTCACCGGCGCCGGCGGCTTGGTGTAGTCCTCGTCACTGACCTTCTCGAACCACTCGGTGCCGGCGCCCGTATCACTGACCTCCGACATGGCGAGATGAATGAACAGGCGGTCGGACGCCGCGCCGTGCCAATGCCGCGTATCCGGCGGAATGACAGCGGTGTCGCCGGGATGCAGTTCTTGCACCTGCTCGCCCTCAAGCTGGACCCGGCCGATTCCGGTCACGCAATACAGCGTCTGCCCGACCGGATGCGAATGCCAGGCCGTCCGCGCACCGGGCATGAAGGACACGTTGGTCGCCCGCATGCGCGACGGCGCCGTGCCGACGATGACCGGATCCTGTAAGACTTGGCCGGTGAAGTTTTCCTCCGGCGCCTGTTTGGTCGGCCGGTCATTCGCGCGCATGATATCCATAGCTTTGCTCCCTCCTTTAGCGTTCGGTTCCCCGAAGGTTAGGCCGCGCTGCGATTGCCTGCAATCCGGCTTCCAGTAAAATCATAATTTTTGATATGACCTACTAGTTTAAATCAAATATAATGAATTCCTGATCGACACACGCCAGCTCGTGACGTTCCGTGCCATAGCCCGGAGCGGCAGTTTCACCCACGTTGCTGATGAGCTCGGCTGCGTGCAGTCCAACGTTACTGCCCGTATCCGCAAACTTGAGGAGGGTCTCGGCGTCGCGCTATTCGAACGGGACGGCCGCGCCACGAAACTGACTAACGCGGGCAATCGGCTGGAAACCTATGCCGATCAAATCGTCTCGCTGATCGAGGAGGCGGAGACCGTCGTCCCGGATGCGGATGGCGAGCGTGCGGGATTGCGGCTTGGCGCGTTGGAGAACACGACGGCGACGCGTCTGCCCGCCCTGGTCAAGCGGCTGCATCAGCGCTTCCCCGATGCACCGCTGTCGCTGATGACCGGTACGACGGACGAATTGGTATCCGCGGTGCTGGACCGGCAAGCAGACGCTGCATTCGTCGCAGGCCAAGTCGACCACGATGCCCTCGACAGCGTCGAAGCGTTTCGCGAAACACTCGTGTGGGTGCGCCCGAAGGACCAGGACCTGCCAGCGTCGCTGATCGCCTTCCGGCACGGCTGTTCCTACCGCGTACAGGCGGAACAGTGGCTGCGCAGCGCCGGCATGGCCCCCGTACCGATCATCGAAATGGGGACCTTGGACGGCATGCTCGGTTGCGTCACCGCTGGGGTCGGCTTCGCCGTCGTGCCGCGCATCTCGGCCGAAAACAGTACGCACCGCGACGGCTTCGAGATCGAGGACCTGCCCGCTCCCTACGGCGACAGCCGCACGCATCTGATCTGGCGGCGCGACCGCGCGCCGACCAAGCCGCTGCAGGAATTGATCGGCTACCTGGTTGGTTAGATTCACAATTCGGATAACAACCGTAAGCGTCATCCCTGATCGCTGGCCGGATCGACTGCCGCTGTGTAGCCTTGAGCGGCACAAACAGGGAGGGAGCCGTCATGCAGCCGGGCAAATCGGGTGTCTGGGTTTCGACCAACGCGCTGTCGCAGAAGAAACTTGCCGAGCTGGCGCAGGGCGTCGAGCGTCTGGGCTACGACGTGCTGTGGTATCCGGAATCGCTAGCCTACGAATCGCTGGCGCTGGGCGGATTCCTGCTCGGAGAGACATCCAAGCTTTGCCTGGCGAGCGGCATCGCCAACATCTACGCCCGTGACTCGCTGACCGCGCGGGCCGGCCACGACACGCTGAACAGCCTCTACAATGACCGGTTCATCTTTGGTCTCGGCGTCTCGCACGTGCCGCTGGTGGAGGGCCAGCGCGGCCACGAATACCGCAAGCCGGTCGCCACCATGCGCGCCTATCTGGAGACGATGGCGGCCGCCAACGTTGCCATCGAGGTGCCGGCGCAGAACGTCGTGCTCGCCGCGCTTGGGCCCAACATGCTGGCCCTGTCGCGCGACCTGACCCAGGGCGCCTACCCCTATTGCGTGACGCCGGAGCACACCGCGATGGCGAAGGAGATACTGGGCCCGGACAAGTGGCTCTGCGTCGAACAGAAGATTTGCCTGACCACCGACAAGGCGAAGTGGCGGGGCGTCGCCGCCAAGCAGCTGGCGCGTTACATGCGGCTCGACAACTACCGCAACAACTGGCTGCGCCTCGGTTTCACCGAGGACGAGTTCACCGGCGACGCTTCCGACCGCTTCCTCGACGCGATGTGCGCCTGGGGTGGCGAAGACGACATTCGCGCGCGAATCAAGGCGCACGAGGACGCGGGCGCGACCCATGTCTGCATCCAGCCCTTCGACCCCGACGGCGGCCCGACCCCGGACTGGAAGGCGCTGGAAACGCTAGCACCGGCATAGGACTCGCCAAAAGCACTTACGGAGACAAACCCATGACCCTGCCGGTCTACGAGGCCTTTGCGATCAAATATGGCGACCGCGTCGGCACGCGCGGCACGATCTTCGTGCATGGCGACCCGCACGACGCGCCGCAGGCGATGGATTATTTCGTCTGGGTAATCCGCAACGCGGAGCGAAAAATCGTCGTCGATGTCGGCTACGGCCGGGAAGAGGGCGAGCGGCGCGGGCGGTCCTTCCTGCGCTGCCCGACCGACGGCATGCGGCTGGTCGGCATCGATCCGGACACCGTCGAGGACGTCGTGATCACACACATGCATTACGACCATGCGGGCAATCTGGCACTGTTCCCCAAGGCGCGGTTCCACATCCAGGACGACGAGATGAATTTCGTGACGGGCCGCGCCATGACGCACAAGGCGCTGCGCCATTCCTTCGTGCTGGGCGACGTGCAACAGATGATCGCCATGCTGTACGGCGACCGCTTGGTTTTCCACGACGGCGACGAGACGCTTTATCCTGGCGTCGAGCTTTATCACATCCCCGGCCACACGCGCGGTCTGCAGGCGGTCCGGGTGCACACCAAGCGCGGCTGGGTCGTGCTCGCATCGGACGTGGCGCATTACTATGAAAGTATCGAGATCGGCACACCCTTTCTGACGCATGAGAACATGTTCCAGATGCTCGAAGGATTCAAACGCCTGCGCACACTAGCCCCGAGCGACGCGCATATTGTGCCGGGCCACGACCCGTTGGTGATGCAGCGCTACCCAGCCCCGTCGCCAAAGCTGGAGGGCATCGTGGCGCAGCTCGACGTGGCGCCGAACGCGTAGGGGGAGTAGCCTATGACCGCCAGCCTTGAAAACCGACGTGTGGTGCTCGCCAAGCGGCCGAAGGGCGTTCCGCGAGCCGACCATTTCGCGGTTGAAGATGGGCCAGTGCCGGCACTCGGCGAGGACCAGTTCCTCGTCGAATGCGAATATTGGTCGGTCGACCCGGCGATGCGCGGCTGGGTCAACGACGCGCCGAACTACCTGCCGCCGGTCGAGATCGGTGCGACCATGCGATCGCTGGCCGTCGGCGAGATCGTCGACAGCCGGCATCCGGACTATGAAGAGGGCGATAGGGTCTCGGGCTGGTTCGGCTGGCAGCGTTTCGCGGTCAGCGACGGCAGTAATGTGGACCGCAGTATCGAAGAGCGTGACCTGCCCGCTTCCTTAGCGCTGGGCGTGCTGGGCATCAACGGCGTCACCGCCTATTTCGGCCTGCTGGATGTCTGCCAGCCTAATGCCGGCGAGACGGTCGTAGTCTTCACCGCCGCTGGGGCGGTCGGGTCCGCCGTCGGGCAGATCGCCAAGCTTAAAGGCTGCCGCACGGTCGGCATCGCCGGCGGACCGGAGAAGGCCGCGATGTGCCGCAGCAGCTTCGGCTACGACGCGGCAATCGACTACCGGACGGAGGACATCGCCGAGGCGGTCGGCGCCGCCTGTCCGGACGGCGTCGATTGCTATTTCGACAACACCTGCGGCTCGATCAGCGATGCGGTCATGACCCGTCTGGCGCAAGGCGCGCGAATCGCCATCTGCGGCACCGCGGCACTGACAGACTGGGACCTGATCCCGACCGGTCCGCGGGTGAACCGTCAACTCCTGGTCGCCCGTGCCCGGATACAGGGCTTCCTGGTACTCGACTACAAAGCGCGCTACGGCGAGGCGATCGCCGACTTGGCCGGCTGGGTGCGCGACGGCATGCTGGCCTACAACGAGCACGTGCTGGACGGCGCCGAAGCGGCGCGCGGCGCGATCGAGATGCAGTTATGTCCAGAATCTTCTGCAAAAAGGTTTCCTGCTTATCCTTGAAAGTCATCCAGCGATGAGGAGGCGATAGGGCATGGGCTCGGTGCGTGCGGCGCTATGGACGAAACGCGGGATCATGGTTTCGAGTTGATAGCGCCGGTTGTAGCGCCAGGCGAAACTGGCGA
>JAKZTB010000223.1:0-7874 GCA_047517345.1 Alphaproteobacteria bacterium | reverse complement strand
GGACAGGCAGTCCGACAAGCCTAAAAAGGATGTCTGGCTCCGGCCCTTGCGACGGGATTGGAAACGCACCCTCAATCGCTAAAATCGGCCGGGGCGAATGGAAACGCCCGCGCTGATTCCACGGCCTGAACGAACGCTTACGTAGAGTGCACGCCGCATGCCGTAAGTAGTTGGTCTGTACCCAAATGTATTGGACGGTTTTAAGGACGACGGGCACTGCCAAAATATAGGTTAAGAAATGCGTCCATTGTGGCAATACAAGGCTTGGCCGTTCCTGATCGGCAAAGATATCAATCAAACACTGGTTCGGCGGTTCTCATACGCACCCGACAAGAAAGTATGTTTTGTCGCCGGCGCGCAGCGCTCCGGCACGAACATGATCATGAACGTCATCGAACGTCATCCCGACACTTATGTGTTCAAGGAAAGCGACCCGCGCGCGTTCGATGGGTTCATGATGCGCGCGATTTCCCAAATTGAAAATCTTGTCGATCGGACAATTCCTTCGATCGTCGTCGTCAAGGCGCTGCATGAGGCGCATGACCTGTATTGGATGCTGGACCATTTCGAAGGGTCCAAACTGGTCTGGATGTTTCGCGATTACGTCGACGTGATCAATTCCAACCAACGCCGATTCAACGACACGCGGAATTACATCGACGAAATCGTCAAGGATCCGCGTCGCGGATTTTGGCGTGGTTTGGGGATGACTGATGAAACGCTGGCGATCGTTCGCGAACACTACAGCGAGGATTTGGATAACAATTCCGCGCAAGCATTGTTTTGGTACTACCGCAATCAGCTCTTTTTCGATAAAAATTTCGACGAAGACAGCAGGGTTCTTTTGATCAAATACGAACCCTTCGTATCCGAACCATTGAATTATCTCGACTCTATCGTGCGATTTGTCGGCCTCGAAGCGGATCCGAACCTCGTAAAAACGGTCCACCGCTCGTCGATCCGTAAGAACGAGCCGCCAGAGATTGCGGCGAACATCGTCGCGCTCTGCGACGGCATGCGCGATCGATTGGACACCGTATTCCGGGCTAAATTCGAACAGTTCCAATAATGTCCGGTAGCGTGGCGGCACCGACCATGAAATGAATTACCGGTCCGCTTGTCGTTTAAACCGAACCGAGCTCGCGAGCGCCGCATGGCACACATGAATATTTAGAATGCTGAAAATACTAACTTTTTCCACACTTTTTCCGAACGCCGTTCAACCGGCGCATGGCGTTTTTGTCGAAAACAGACTGCGCCACCTCGTCGCTGGCGGCGAGGTGGAAGCACAGGTCGTAGCGCCGGTACCCTGGTTTCCGTCAAAGGCCGGCATGTTCGGTCACTACGCGGACTTAGCTAAGGTGCCCGATATCGAACGGCGGCACGGGCTGACGATCCACCATCCGCGCTTCCCCCTGATACCGAAAATCGGAACGAATCTGGCGCCGTTATGCATGTATTCGTTCGTCAAACCCTTTGTCGCGAAGCTGATCCGCAACGGGTTCGACTTCGACCTGATCGATTCGCACTATTTCTATCCCGACGGCGTTGCCGCGGTGATGATGGCGCGCGCTTTCGGTAAGCCCGTGACGATTACGGCCCGCGGCACCGACCTGAACCTCCTGCCCCAATACGCGATCCCGCGGCGCCAGATCGTGTGGGCGTCGACGCATGCCCAAGGGCTGATTACGGTCTGCCAGGCGCTCAAAGACGAACTCGTCGCGCTCGACGTACCGCCGGACAAGGTCCGCGTGCTGCGCAACGGCGTCGACTTGGAAATGTTCCAACCGGTCGACCGCGCCACGGCCAGAGAACGCCTTGGCCTGGACGGCCGAACGTTGTTGTCCGTAGGCCTTTTGATCGACCGTAAAGGCCACGACTTGATCGTCTCGGCGCTGCGGCGGCTGCCCGGCACGACATTGCTGATCGCGGGCGACGGCCCGGAGCGCGCCAATTTGGAACGCTTGGCATCGGAGGAAGGCGCCGCCGACCGGGTCCGCTTCCTCGGCCGGGTCGATCATGGCGCGCTGCGCGACATCTACGGCGCGGTGGACGCGCTGGTACTGGCGTCGAGCCGCGAAGGATGGGCGAACGTATTGCTCGAAGCGATGGCGTGCGGCACCCCCGTCGTGGCCAGCAACGTTTGGGGCACGCCGGAAATCGTCGCCGACCCGGCAGCGGGTGTCCTCATGGCGGACCGTACGCCGGACGCCCTCGCCGACGCGGTGGAAGCGCTGTTTTCGGCGCTCCCAGACCGCGGCGCGACGCGCCGGTATGCGGAACAATTCAGTTGGGACGCCACGACGCGGGGCCAAGAGACGCTTTTCGGCGAACTCGTGGCGACTTAGATTGCAGCTCAACTACGCGATAACCGCCGTATCGCGGATACCATTTTTCAGAGGGAATCTGGTAACACCTCCAAATGCAAGAGCGGCCACACAAGCGGACGCTACAGACCTTAAATCCGGAGACATGAGGCAACATGACTGAGCGCATCGCCGTCGTCGGATTGGGATATGTCGGCCTACCGGTCGCGCTGGCGTTCGCCCGCAAGTTTCCCGATGTGCTAGGCTTCGACATCGACAAGGGCCGCATCGACGCGCTCGAAAGCGGGCACGACTGGACCGGCGAATGCGATCCGCAAGCGCTTGAATCTTCGTCGATCCGGTTCACAAACGATGCCGCGAAGCTTAGCCAAGCGAACTTCTACATCGTCGCCGTCCCGACCCCGATCGACGGCAACCGGCAGCCCGACCTTAGCGCCATACGAAACGCAAGCCGCACCGTCGGCGCGACCCTCGGCAAGGGCGATGTCGTGGTCTACGAATCCACGGTCTATCCCGGAGTCACAGAGGACGTCTGCAGTCCGATCCTATCCGAAGTCTCCGGCCTCGCCGCCGGGCGCGATTTCCACCTCGGCTATTCCCCGGAGCGGATTAATCCCGGCGACACCGAACATACGATCGAGCGCATCGTCAAGATCGTCTCCGCCGACGACGCAGCGACCCTGGACCGCGTCGCCGCCGCCTATGGCGCCGTCGTTGAAGCCGGTATCCATCGCGCGCCGTCCATCAAGGTCGCGGAAGCAGCGAAAGTCATCGAGAACACGCAGCGGGATCTCAACATCGCGCTCATGAACGAATTGGCGCTGATTTTCGACCGGCTCGATATCAACACGCGGGACGTTCTCGAAGCGGCGGGGACGAAATGGAACTTCCTGCCCTTCAGTCCCGGCCTCGTCGGCGGCCACTTCATCGGCGTCGATCCGTATTACCTGACCGCGAAGGCGCAGGATGTGGGCTATCAGCCGGAGGTCATTCTGGCCGGACGCCGCATCAACGACACGATGGCCGCTTTCGTCGGGCAACGCATGGTAAAGCTCCTGGCGCAGCGGGACGACGGGCGGCGCGGCGCGCGTGTCGGCATTCTCGGCCTGACGTTCAAGGAGAACGTTCCCGACCTGCGAAACAGTATGGTGCCGGAAATCGCCAGGGAGCTTCGGGAATTCGATCTCGACATCCTGATTCACGACCCCATGGCCGATCCGGACGATGCGCGGGAAACGTTCGGGCTGACATTGAGCCCGCTGGAATCCTTTCAATCGCTCGACGGATTGGTACTCGCCGTTGCACATTCGGACTACCGCGAGCGGCCGGCGCGCGAACTCGTCGGCATGCTGCGGCCGGGCGGCGTGCTGATCGACGTAAAATCGATGCTGGCCGCCGACGACATCCCGGACGGCATCACCTATTGGAGCCTTTGAGCTCCCGCCGAAATCGTAGAAGAGAGACGATTTAAAAATGCTCGAAGCCACACCCAGCGATGGCGTCCATCTGGTAACCGGTACGGCCGGCTTCATCGGGTTTCACTTGGCCGAACGCCTGCTTCAGGAAGGCCGCCAGGTCGTCGGAATCGACAATATGAACGACTATTACGACCCATCGCTCAAGGAAGCCCGCCTGCTGCGGCTGGGCAACCATAGAGGCTTCGTCAATCACCGCATCGGCCTGCAAGACCGCGACGGCCTGATGGCCGTGTTCGACCGGGCCAAGCCCAAGGTGGTGGTGAACCTGGCGGCGCAGGCCGGCGTGCGTTACTCGCTGGCGAACCCGCAGGCCTATATCGACAGCAACATCGTCGGCTTCGCCAATATCCTGGAAGCCTGCCGCACGCACGCGGTCGACCATCTGGTCTACGCGTCGTCGAGTAGCGTGTATGGGCTGAACACGCGGATGCCCTTTTCCGTCGGCGACACGGTCGACCACCCGATCAGTCTGTACGCCGCCTCGAAGAAGTCGAACGAGCTGATGGCGCACGCCTACAGCCACCTGTACGGCATCCCGACGACGGGACTGCGCTTCTTCACCGTCTACGGTCCCTGGGGCCGCCCAGACATGGCGCTGTTTCTGTTCACCCGCGCCATCCTGGCCGGGGAACCGATCAAGGTGTTCAACAACGGCCAGATGCGGCGCGATTTCACCTATGTCGACGACATCGTCGAAGGCGTCGTCCGCGTCGCCGACCGGCCGGCCCAATCCGACCCGGACTGGTCCGGCGACAACCCGCACCCGGCCAGCTCCAGCGCACCCTACCGGCTGCAGAATATCGGCAACAACAATCCCGTGCAGTTGATGCACCTGATTGCCGTGCTGGAAAACGCACTCGGCAAGAAAGCGGAGAAGGAAATGCTGCCGATGCAGCCCGGCGACGTGCTGGCGACCTACGCCGACATCGACCCGTTGGTCGCCGATGTCGGCTTCAGGCCGGAGACGAGCATCGAGGACGGGGTGGCACGGTTCGTGGAGTGGTATCGGGAGTATTACGGAGTTTAAAGCATAGGATGAATTTGCCAGAATTTGGCGTCCCCTAGGGGAATTGATCTATGGGACGCACAAACCGTTGATTTTCAAGGCTTTTGGAGCCTCTGGTATACCGCGTTTGTAGCATGCCCGTGTACCGGTGAATAGGAATATTTTACTCCGAAAACTAATACCGAAAATGTCTGCTTATTGCGGGATTAGGTCTGCTGTACACTCAGCTTCAGGCGTGCCGGCGGGGTGCGAGTTTGGTCGCTATTTGGTCTTGCCCCATTTCAGTGGACAGTTCAAAAAGATCCGGTTGCTTGGTCTTCGAATTCATCCGGACTGATATTGCCAAGGTAACCGTGGCGTCGTTTTCGGTTGTAAAACACCTCAATGTATTCGAACAGATCGGCACGCGCCTCCTCTCGCGTGCGATAGCGCACCCGGTTCACGCGCTCTCGCTTGAGTAAGCCGAAGAAGCTCTCGACAACGGCATTATCGTAGCAGTTGCCTGAGCTGCTCATGCTGCATTCGATACCTTTGCTTTCTGTACACCATACTTTTATGTGTGAAGGAGATACCAGCAACCAGAAGGGAACACGACCATGGCCAGCACCAAAACGAAGCGAGCCGCCCTGTATCTCCGCGTCAGCACTGACGAACAGACCACCGAGAACCAGCGCCGGGAGTTGGAAGCGATCGCCCAGCGCAGCGGCTGGGAGGTAGTCGAGACCTACGAAGACCACGGCATCAGCGGTGCCACGGGCCGCGACAAACGCCCTGCCCTGGACAAGCTCATGAAGGACGCCACGCGTCGCCGCTTCGATATCGTGGCAGCATGGTCCATAGACCGCATGGGCCGCAGCGTCCACACCGTCAGCGCGATCATGGCGGACCTGGAGGCCCTCGGGATAGGCCAGTACTACCAGCAGCAGGCCATCGACACGACCACGCCCAGCGGCAAGGCGATGGTTCAAATGTGCGCGGTGTTCGCAGAGTTTGAACGCGGGATGATGCAAGAACGGATCAAGGCGGGGATCGACCGCGCCAGGGCAAACGGTACGAAGTCCGGCAAGCCAATCGGACGCCCGAGAGTATTGGCGGAGGTTGAGGATGCCGTTAGGGCCGCAAGAGCGGAAGGCAAAGGTATACGGAAGATTGCGCGCGAGGTTGGTGTCGGTACTGGCACGGTTCAGCGGCTGGTGAACGCGTCTTCGTAAGGATTGTGACGCATCCGCGAACGCATTAAGGCCGGTCTAGCGAGGGCCAAGGCAGAGGGCAAAAGGCTCGGGCGGCCCGAGGGCACCACCAAAGCCAAGGTCAAGCACCAAGACGAGATTACATCGCTGCGCGACGCGGGAATGTCCGTCCGTAGGATCGCATCCACGGTGCGTGTATCGACCAGCACAGTTCAAGCTGCATTGCGGCGCGGCCACGTTGCGACGGGTCGGGCGGCTGTGTTCTAGCAGGGTTACGCCAGAGTTGAGAAAAGCTCTTTGAGCCGCCGCCTCGATTGTCCTACTCTATCGTACCTAGGCACCATAAAAAATTCTGAACCAAGCGTGCCCATTGCAACCACATGGGAGTACGAGAACATGGCCATATCAATTCATCCCGCTGTGGACCAGGGTGTGAAACCGGGCAAGGCGGACTTCGCCGGCGGAACTATAAAGTGCCAGTGCAGCGAGAATGCCGTCGAAGTGACGGTGGCGTCACAGACCGACAACAGTCATATCTGTGGCTGCACCTTGTGCTGGAAGCCGGCGGGCGCGACCTTCTCGCAGATTGCGACCGCCCCGCGTGACACGGTCAGCGTAACCGCGAACGCGGACAAGCTCGAAATCGTGAACACGTCGGCGGTTCTTCAACGTTACGCCTGCACGGCGTGCGGCGCGCACATGTACGGCCGCGTGGAGATCGAGGGCCATCCGCTCTACGGGCTGGACTTCGTGCACACGGAACTCTCCGACCAGGACGGCTGGTCGCCGCCCGAATTCGCTGCTTTCGTGTCGTCGGTCATCGAGGGGGGCAGCCCGCCCGACCAGATGGATGCCATCCGGGGGCGGTTGAAGGAGCTGGGTCTCGAACCTTACGATTGCCTGTCGCCGCCGTTGATGGATTACTTGTCGACATGCGCGGCCAAGGCCTCGGGGGCGCTGAAGGATTAGAGACGCCGCCAGTCGCCGCTCCACCGGCTTTCCCAATAAAGTGACGGTGCTCGGTTGCCTGATGCTATTGCACGACATTGATAATGCCCACCGTCGGTGACGCGCGACTTCCGGGTTGGGTCAATATTACCAAAACGCGATATCGCTCGGCACGTCCGGAGCTGAGAAAAAGCAGACCAAATCCGCACGAAAGCCTACATCACGACTGGAATGTCGGTTGTTGGGAGAACGGCGGAAGTCAATTTGTTATTCCGGCACCCCCGCCTTACGCAGAGCGTCGAGAATGTGCTTCAAGTGCTTTGGGTCGCCTATGAGTGATCGTCCGCGTAGCGCTGCGAGCAGAATATGGGCACCTTCAGGTGCGGCGATTGCTTACTTGATTAGATTGAGACGGTTACTCAGAGTGCGCGACGGGGCGGAAATACAGTATCAAAACGCCGCGAAATATCCGTGACACGCTATCACCGTGAAATCACAGAATCTTTGCCACATGTTGTCACTGAAAACGAATAAGCTTTTGATTTCATTGTATGTGATCAGTCACCGTGTTGTCGTCGAGAACAGGTGACATGACAACAACCCCTAAGGGGGTTGTCTGTCACCATCTGTCATATTCGATAGGGAGGGAGGGCCAAAACACATATCCCCCTCGAACACCCCAAACCAACGTCCCCTGCGCTGCATTTTGACGCTACGCGAATTCGCCACAATGCAACGATTTCACCGGGAGCCCAGAGCTAGTTTTTTGTCCGCCTGCCGAGCATCGTGAGCCGATGTCGGGGCTGGCCATTCCGTTCTCGATGTGGCAGTGTGCCGGTCATGGCGACGCTGCCGGCCCAGGATTTGTCCGTTGATTTGCGCGCGGTCACGGTGCGCCCGACCTGGGGCGCGCAGGAGCACCGGC
>JAKZTB010000222.1:0-12578 GCA_047517345.1 Alphaproteobacteria bacterium | reverse complement strand
GCGTCTTCGAAGATTACGACGCCATCATCGAGGCCGGTTGCCAAGCCTGGAACAAACTAATCGACCAGCCCGAGACGATCATGTCCATCGGAATGAGAGATTGGGCGATTTCAGGTCAATAATTAGTGCCGTTGGTATAAGAGGGTTAGCCGCCACATCTCGCGCACGTATCTCTTATAGTCGAAGCCGGTCGCGGCATGCATCGTGCACCGGTTGTCCCAGACAACGATATCGCCCGGTCGCCAGCACCATTTCACGGTGAAATCGGGGCCGGTCACGTAGGGCAGCAAGTCCCTCAAAATGAGGACGCTGTCGTCCTCAACGCCTTCCAGATCCCAAAGGTCCAATTGGGCCTCGGTGATATCCTGGCCCGTCGGGAGCACGGCGCAGGTCGAGCTGTTCAAGCCGTACAGCGCGCGCGCGCCGCTCACTGGATGCTTGAGCACGACCGGAACCCGGTTGGGTGGATTGGCCGCCCGTTGTTCCGGTGTCAGGACAGGGTAGCCCGGCGAGTAAAGGCTGATTTTCTTGTCGTGATGCGCCATCGAGCATACCGCTTCCAGCGATTCGAGTTTCCTTTTCGTTGCCTCTTCGAGGCGTGCGAAGGCGCTGCGCGTGTCCGCGAACAGTGTTTCCGCCCCTTCCGGCGGCGCTTGCCGGCAGTGGAAGACCGACCCGATTGGCGGATTCTTTCGGAAGATCGAATCGGTGTGCCACACGGGCCGGCGGGTCTCCGGGTTGTAGCGGATGTCCGCGTCGGTTTCGAGCCGCGTTGCCATTGCGAAGCCAGCCAGCGGCTTCCCGGTGTCGTCCTTGATGTTGCCGATCCTGAGAATCGGAAATCCCGGCACCATCTTGTCTTCGCGCGCCGCGAGACTTAGGTTTTCGACGGCGCCGAAGACGCGCGACCAGGCCATCAGCGCCTCGGGTGAAATTTCGGCCAGATCGCCGCCACGCACGGCGAGCAGTCCGCCGTGACGGGTCCAGAGATCATAGGCGTGGTGTTGGAAATCTTCATCGCCGAGATCACGGCGGCTGACATCCTCTACCGAGATGCCGAAATCGTCCTTTAACGCAGAGGTTTGGTATTCCATTTGCTTCGCTCGTTCCTTCGAATGTGACGACGATGGCGTCGATACCATCGGTCACGGTATCTATCCGCCCCACACCGCACGATAGACGCGCATCCAGTTGAGGCCCCAGATCTTGCGGATGTCTTCTTCCGAAAATCTGCGCTCAATCAGGCGTTCGGTCAATCGCGGCAAGGTGCGCGGCGTCTCGATTCCTTGCGGGAACTTGTAGGGCGGCGGCGGGTATTCCTCCGGCCGCCAGTGCCCGTCGCGCACCAGACCCTCGTACCGCGCCAAGGCCGTCGCGTCGTCTTCGATGGGATGCTGTCCCTGGTAGTAGTCGATGCCGATACCGACATGATCGATACCGACCAGTTCCGCCTTGTAGGCGATGTCGTCGATGAACCGGTCCAGCGTCGGTTGTCCTTCCCAGGTGAGGAAGGGCGGGAAGCCGACCGTGCCGATCACGCCGCCGCTCTCGGCGATGGCGCGGATCAGTTCGTCTTCGATATTGCGGCCGTTGTCCTGCACCGCCCGAGCGTTGGCGTGGCTGATGATGACCGGCGCCGCGGAAAACGCGACCGCATCCACACTGGTGCGGTGCCCGGTATGGGCGCAGTCGACAATCATGCCCAGCGTGTTCAGCCGTTCGACCAGCCGGACGCCGAAATGGCTGAGGCCTGAATCGGTGCGCTCGCCGGCGCCGTCGCCGACCAGGTTCTTGCGGTTGTAGCAGAGCTGCACGATGCGCAAACCCGCCTCGTGATAGGCGTCGAGCAGGTCGATCTGGTCCTCGATCAGCGCCGTGCCCTGGCAATGCAGGATCAGGCCTAGCTTGCCTTCGGCCTTGGCCCGCTCGATGTCCGCGGCCAGGCGGACGATGACCGTGTCGTCGCGTTCGCGCGCATAACGGTGCCAGCCGCCGATCTGCCCGAAGCCGGTCCGCGCGTTGCCGCTCATGCCGGTGACGGTCGGCGCGATCGCCGTCGCCCCGCCGTCGCGCCACCAGTCGATATGATCCGCCGATCGTGCCAGCGGGCAGGTCGCGTCGATGACGATCGCGTCCTTGTGCAGGTCGGCGGTGTTCAAAGAAACAGCTCCTTCGCGGTATCGCGCAGTTCGACCTTGCGGATTTTGCCGGACGCGGTCATCGGGAATTCCCCCACGAAGTGGACGTGGCGCGGGATTTTGAAGCTCGCCACCTTGCCGCGGCAGTACTCGATAATGGCGTCGCCGGTGATGTCCGCGTCCGGTACTTTCTCAACGAAGGCGACCGGTACTTCGGCCAGTTGCGGATCGGGCAGGCCGACGATGGCGACCTGGTGGACGGCGGGATGGTCGAGCAGCAGGCCTTCGGTTTCCATCGGGTCGACGTTTTCGCCGCCGACCTTGAGCATGTCCTTGTAGCGGCCGAGGAAGCGGATATAGCCGTCGTCGCGCCAGGATGCGGTATCGCCGGTATGGAACCAGCCTTCCGAATCGTAGCATTTCGCGGTTTCCTCCGGCTTCTTGTAGTAACCCTGCATGATACCGTAGCCCTTGACCAGGAGTTCCCCTGGCACGCCGACCGGCTGATCCCGTCCGGTGTCCGGGTCGACGATCCGCACTTCGTGCCCCTCATTTGGGGTGCCGGAGCTTTCCGAACGTTGCGACAGATTATCGTCCAATGTACCGAAGGTAACGCCGACGCCGACCTCGCTCATGCCGAAGCCTGAAACGGTCCGCATGGTCGGGAAGGTCTTTGCCGCCCTGTGGATGATCGGCACGGCGGCTTGCGTGCCCGCGGCGAACACGCCGGTGCGGAGCCTGGAAACGTCACGGTTCTGGCGCTCTTGCGCCTCGACCATTTCCTTCAGGTGGGATTCGAATCCGTGCATGATCGTCGCCGCTTCGCATTCGGCGAGGCGGAGGCAATGGTCGGGGTCGAATTGCGCTGTCAGCACCTGTTTCGCGCCCGTCATCATCGAGATCAGCGCGCCTTCGGAGAACCCGAACAGATGGAACAGTGGCAGGTAGTTGAGGATGACGTCCGCTTCGGTGATTCGCATTTGGCGGCACCGGATTTCGGTCAGCCGGATCATGTTGTGGGTGTGCATGACCCCCTTTGGAAAGCCGGTGGTGCCTGACGTGTACATGATCAAAACCGCGTCGTCCGGGTCCACCGCGGCGGCGCGGGCGGCCAGCGTTGTATCGTCGGTCTCGGTGGCGCCGCTCAGGAAATTGGCCCAGGCCGTCGTGCCCCGATGGCGATCGTCGGAGACGATAACGACGCCGTGTAATTCCGGCCGCCGCGGATCGTCGATGGCCGCGCCTTGTTCGGGCAGTGCGACGACCTCGCGCACCATCTCGAGATAGTCGATCGGACCGGACCGGTCGTGGGTGACTAGGTAGTTACAATCCGACTGGGTCAGGACATATTCCAGATCGTGCGTGCGGAAGCGCGTGTTGATCGGCACCAGCAACGCGCCGATCTTGGCGATGGCGAACATCAAATCCATCCATTCCGGCTGGTTCAGCAGCCACACGCCGACCTTATCGCCAGGCCGTACGCCGAGCGAAATTAATCCCTTCGCGACCCGGTCGATGCGCGCCGCCATCTCCGCGAAGGTGAGCCGCTCATCTTCGAAGACCAGGGCTTCGCGGTCGCCGAAACGCGCCGCCATTTCGGCCGGCAGCGCACCGAAGGTTTTTTTGATATTGGGTTCCGGCATGGGTCCCACTCGTTCCAACACACGAAGGCCGGAATTCTATCGAGCACGGCGTGCGATAACAATTCGGAGCGCCGCCATGCGGCAACTTTTAAAATGCGCGTTTCTCGTCGTGGTATTCATCGGTCTGGCGGGCGACCAGGTGTACACGTTGGGGCAAGGCGATCCGCGGCTAAGACCCCATCGCTACTTCACGCAAGGCAAGCCGGTCGAGGGCGACTTCACCCATGAGTGGATGGATGCGAAGTGGTACTTCGCCAGCGCGGCCAACCGTAACGCTTTCGCCAATGAGCCGGAGCGTTACGCGCCGCAATATGGCGGATACTGCGCCTGGGCGGTGAGCCAGAACTACGCCGCCTCGTCCGATCCCGACGCCTGGGAGATCGTGGAGGGAAAGCTGTATCTGAATTATTCGAAGGGCGTCCAGAAACAGTGGATCACCGGCGGCGTCGAGACCCTGATCGCGGCCGGCGACCGCAATTGGCCGGCGATCCGGGCGGGGCTATCGGAGTAAAGATAATGGCCCGCCGCGAGGGTTGCGGCGGGCCAGGTGGGAGGGATTAGCGGTAGTAATTCGCGATGTTGGCGGCGAACACGGCTTCGATGATGCTGGCGACCAGTCGCTCGCGGGGATCGTGACGCGGCGCCGGCTGTACGTTTGCGACCCTGTAGACGATTTTTACCGGCGCTTTGGCGCGATAGTCGTGTTTGGCATTCCACGCCTGCCGGATCCGGCGGTGCTTGCGGATTTGATCATGACGGTGATGCCGTTCCGCCTTGTGCAAATGGTGGTGCCGCTTCTCGGCCTTGTGAAGCCGGCGATGGGCGTGCGCCCGGTCTTGCTGTTGCTCGACCCAATATCCATAGCGGTTGCCGCGTTCGTCCCAATCCGCCTTGGCGGTGGTCATGAACGGCGCCGACACCAAGGCGACGGCGAAGGCGCCAAACGCGAATGTCCGCATCAGTTTCGTCTACATCGACATCGTAATCTCCAATCCAGGTTGTCCGCACTGTTTGAATGCGATTATGCATAAAAATATATATGCAATAATAATATCAATAATAAAAATACAAAAGGCTGCATTTTTTATGATTCCCCGAATTCCGGGTATTTTCCGGAGGTCCTTGATGGCGCTGGGGTCGTTGCCTATGGTCGGCGGACGAATTCCATAGAAGAACTGGAAAAGACGTATGAGCATCAAGGGGAAAGCGTATATCGCGGGGATCTACGAGCATCCGACCCGCAAGGCCGAGGACAAATCGGTCGCGCAGCTGCATGGTGAAGTCGCAGCAGGGGCGCTGGCGGATGCCGGTATCGACAAGGATATGGTCGACGGTTATTTCTGCGCCGGCGATGCGCCCGGCCTCGGCCCGCTGTCGATGATCGAATATATGGGGCTGAAAAACGTCCGTCATATGGACGGGAGCGACGTCGGCGGGTCGTCCTATGTCCTGCATGTCGGCCATGCGGCCGCGGCGATCGCCATGGGCAAATGCAACGTCGCGCTGGTCACGCTAGCCGGCCGGCCGCGTGCGGAAGGCATGGCGACGGGGACGAGACCGCGCGATTACGGCGGCGCGCCGGACGTGCCGTTCGAGTTCATTTACGGCCCGACCGTGGTGAACATGTACGGCATGGCGGCACAACGGCACATGCACGAATACGGCACGACCGCCGAACAGCTCGCCTGGATCAAGGTCGCGGCCTCGCATCACGCTCAGCACAACCCGCACGCCATGTTGCGCAACGTGGTCACGGTCGAGGATGTGGTCAGTTCGCCGATGATCTCCGACCCGCTGCACCGGCTCGATTGCTGCGTCATCTCCGACGGCGGCGGCGCCTTCATCGTCGTCAGCCCGGAGGTCGCGAAGGATTTGAACCGCGACTGCGCCAAGGTGCTCGGCCACGGCGAGGCGCCGAAGAACCTGAATTCGGGCAAAGTCGACCTGACCTTTACCGGCGCGCGCTGGTCGGGACCGATCGCGTTCGAGGAAGCGGGCGTCACGCCGGGCGATATCGACTACGCCTCGATCTATGACAGTTTCACCATCACGGTGCTGGAGACGATCGAGGATCTCGGCTTCTGCGAGGTCGGCCAGGGCGGCAAGTTCGTCTCGGACGGCAATCTGATCGCGGGGCAAGGCAAATTGCCTTTCAACACCGACGGCGGCGGGCTGTGCAGCAACCACCCGGTCAACCGCGGCGGCCTGACCAAGGTCTTGGAAGCGGTCCGGCAGTTGCGCGACGAGGCGCACCCGGAAGTCCAGGTCAAGGATTGCCAGATCGCGCTGGCGCACGGCACCGGCGGCTCGCTCGGCACCCGGATGGGCAGTTCAACCGTTATCCTGGGGAGGGCCGACGCATGAGCCAACGTACCATTCCATCGCCGTCGATGAGCGTCGAGAACGAGGCCTTCTGGGCGTCGGCGAACGAAGGCAAGCTGATGGTCCCGCGCTGTAGGGACACCGGGCAGTTCTTCTGGTATCCGCGCAACCTCAGCCCGTACACCCTGAGCGACAATGTCGAATGGGTCGAGGCGTCCGGCAAGGGCACGATCTACACCTACTCGATCATGCGCCGCGCCGATCCGCAATATGCGATCGCCTATGTGACGCTCGAAGAGGGCGTGACGATGATGACCAACATCGTCGATTGCGATTTCGATTCCCTGGCCATAGGCCAGGCGGTCGAACTCGCCTTCTACGAGACCGAGAACGGGCAGAACGTGCCCGTGTTCAAGCCGGCCGGTTGAGGCCGCGGTGAACATCGGGCGGTGGCGGGGCGGCGGATTTGCGCTGCTCCTGGCCGCCGCCTTTTTTCCGGCCCACGCGCAGGACCCGCAGCCGGAAACCGGCACCGGCTGGCAAGACAAATCGTCGGTTACGGGCAGCCGCTTCATGGTTGCCGCGGCGCACCCGCTCGCGGTCCGCGCCGGCTACGACGTGTTGAAGCGCGGCGGTACGGCGGCCGATGCGGCGGTCGCCGTGCAGCTCGTGCTCAATCTGGTCGAGCCGCAATCGTCGGGCATCGGCGGCGGCGCGTTCCTGCTCTATTGGGACGCGGCGGCGAAGACGCTCCACACGATAGACGGGCGCGAAACCGCGCCGGCGAACGCGACGCCCGGGCGGTTCCTGGAATCCGACGGCACGCCGATGAATTTCTCCAAAGCGATGAGCGGCGGCCATTCGGTCGGCGTGCCGGGCACTTTGCGGCTGCTGGAGGCGGCGCACAAGCGGTTCGGCAAGACCGCATGGGCGGCGCTGTTAGGCCCGGCGATCGAGCTGGCGGAGCAAGGCTTTCCCGTTTCGCCGCGCCTCGCCCAGTCGATTGCGCGGGCGAAGAAACGCGGGCTCGACCGGTTTTCCACCACGCGCGCCTATTTCTTCGGTCCGGACGGCGCACCGCACCCGGCGGGCCATCTTCTGAGAAATCCCGAATTTGCCGAGACGTTGCGCCAGATCGCAAAATTCGGCGCGAAGGCGTTCTACGGCGGTCCGGTCGCGCGCGATATCGTCGCGGCCGTGAACGAAACGTCGCTTCTCCCCAACACCATCACACGGTCGGATCTCCGGGCCTATCGCGCGCCGTTCCGGCCACCGGTTTGCATCGACTATCGGGCCTACGAGGTCTGCGGCATGGGGCCGCCGACGTCCGGTGGGCTGACGGTCGGTCAAATCCTCGGCATGCTTTCCCGGCACGGTCTCAAAGAGATCGGCTGGAACGCGGAATTCGTCCATCTTTACGCCGAGGCCGCGAAGCTGGCTTACGCCGACCGGGCCTTCTACATGGCCGATTCCGATTTCATCGATGTTCCGACGGCGGGCCTCGTCGATCCGTCGTATCTGAAATCCCGTGCGCGGCTGATCGACCGAAAACAATCTTCGGGTAAGGCCGCGGCCGGGGACCCGCCGGCGAAGAAGGCGATGAACTGGGCGCCGGGCGCCGATTCGGACCGCGCCGGGACCAGCCAAATCGTCATCCGCGACGGCCAGGGCAATGCGCTGTCGATGACCACGACCATCGAGTCCGGGTTCGGCAGCCGGGTGATGGTGCGCGGCTTCCTGCTCAACAACGAACTTACCGACTTCAGCCGGCGGCCCGAGAAGGACGGCCGGCCGGTCGCCAACCGGGTCGAGGGCGGCAAGCGGCCGCGCAGCTCGATGGCGCCGACCATCGTCTTCAAGGACAGCCGCCCCTATCTGCTGATCGGGTCGCCCGGCGGCAGCCGCATCATCAACTACGTCGCCAAATCGCTGATCGCCATCCTCGACTGGGACATGGACCCGCAGGACGCGCTGGAAACGGGACACTTCGCGCACCGCAACGGCAAGACGCTGGATGTCGAACGCAGCACCGGTGCGGCCGCGATGGCAAAGGCGCTGAACGCGAAAGGTCATACGGTCAAGGTCCGCGATCTGAACAGCGGATTGCACGCGATCTTGATCAAAGACGGCAAATTGATCGGCGCGGCCGATCCGCGCCGCGAGGGGGTTGCGCTGGGCGAATAATCGCCAATTTCACTTCCGCGTTTGCCGCGGCAGCCGTAGATTGCCTACGGTCATCAAAAGCTGAGATCGGGTTAAGGAGGATGTCATGGCCGGCACACGGGACGGTGCCATCGCGCGGATCGAGGCGGAATACGACAGCGGCGATTTCATCGCCATGCTGGCCGAGCGCGTCGCGATCCCGACCGAAAGCCAGGAACTGGATCGGTTGCCGGATCTGCACCGCTATCCGCGCGACAATATCAGTACCTACCTGACGCCGCTTGGATACGGTTGCGAGATCTTCGAGAATTCCGTTGCCGGCGGCGGACCGTTCCTGGTTGCCTCGCGGATCGAGGATCCGGCGCGCCCGACCTTGCTCGCCTATGGGCATGGCGACGTGGTGCGCGGGATCCCCGAGCAGTGGCGCGAGGGGCTCGACCCCTGGGTGCTGAAACAGGAAGGCGACCGTTATTACGGCCGCGGCACCGCCGACAACAAGGTGCAGCATTCGATCGTCATGGCGGCGCTCGCCACGGTGCTGGCGGAGCGCGGCAGCCACGGTTTCAACACCAAGGTTTTGCTCGAGACGAGCGAGGAGATCGGCTCGCCCGGGCTGGAGGAATTCTGTTCTTCCCACAAGGATCTGCTGGCGGCCGACGTGCTGATGGCCTCGGACGGGCCGCGCATGAACCCGGCCCGGCCCGACATCAAGCTCGGCAACCGCGGCATGCTGGCCTTCGACCTGGAAATCGACCTGCGTGTCGGCAGCCGCCATTCCGGCCATTGGGGCGGCGTGCTGGAGGATCCCGGTATCACCCTGGCGCACGCGCTAAGCAGTATCGTCACGAAGAAGGGCCAGATCCTGGTGCCGGGCTGGACGCCGGAAGCGATTCCGCCCGCGATCCGCGAGGCGCTCAAGGAATGCCGGGTCGATCCGGGCAACGACTTCCCGGAAATCGATCCCGATTGGGGCGAACCGGGGCTGAGCCGCGAGGAGAAGATGTTCGCCTGGACCAGCTTCATCGTTCTGGCCTTCATCACAGGCCGGCCGGAGAACCCGGTGAACGGCGTGCAGCCGGACGCCCGCGCGCGTTGCCAGCTGCGCTTCTCGGCCGATGTCGATCCGACGAATTTCGTGCCCGCGCTGCGCACCCATCTCGACGAACGGGGCTTTCCGCAGGTCAAGATCAAGGAATTGCCGGACGGGTTCTTCCCCGCCTCGCGCACCGATCCGGACAACCCGTGGGTGCCGTTCGCGACCGACTCGATTACCAAGACCCAGGGGCAACGCCCCATCGTGGTGCCGAACTCGGCCGGCGCTCTGCCGAGCGATATCTTCGCACGCAATCTCGGCGTACCGACTTTGTGGATTCCCCACTCCTACACCGGCAGCTGCCAGCACGGGCCCAACGAGCACATCCTGCACCACATCACGCGCGAAGGCCTGCGCATCATGACCGGCCTGTACTGGGACCTCGGCGAGGCGGAGAACCTGACGGCGTCATAAAAATGAAAAAGGGGCCGAACACCGGCCCCTTTCCGAACCAAGTTGGGTTTCGCCCTAATGCGTGACCGTCAAATCCTTGTAGCGGTCGAGCAGGCAGGCTTGGTCCTGCATGGCGTCGCGGCGGAACGGGGCGCCGAGCTCCTTGTTGACGACGACTTCGACCAAAGTCGTGACGCCGTCCTTCTGCGCGGCGCAGGCCTTTGACAGCTCTTCGGTCAAGGCGCTCATCGTGTCGACCCGCACGCCCTTCAGGCCGAACGCCTCGGCGACCTTCGCGAAGCTGAAGGTGTCGCCCAGTTCGGTGCCGACGAACCGTTCGTCGAACCACAATATGTCGTTCTTCTTCTCCGCCCCCCATTGGCCGTTGCGGAAAACGACGATCGTCACCGGGATGTTCATGCGCTCGCAGGTCGGCAGTTCGTTCATGCTGATGCCGAACGCGCCGTCCCCGACCAACGCCACCGCGGTGCGGTCCGGCTGGGCCAGCTTGGCGCCCATGATCGACGGGAAGGCGTAGCCGCAATTGCCGAACATGCCCGGCGCCAGGAAGCTGCGCGGCCGTTCGAACGGCAGGTAGCTGTTCGCCATCGCGCAGACGTTGCCGATGTCGGTCGACACCATGGCGTCGTCCGGCAGGCCGTCCTGGATGGCGCGCAGGACCTGGCGCGGCGCCAGCTTGTCCGACTCCGCCTCCCGGGCGCGCGAATTCCAGGTGCTGCCGGGATCGTCTTCCTCGTGATCCCATCCGGCGAGCTTCTGCAACCAGGCGGATTTCGCCTGCGCGATCTGGTTCCGGCGTCCCTCGCCGGCATCGCCCGCGGAATGTCCGTCGAGCGCCTTGACGAGCTGTTGCGCCACGGCCCGCGCATCGCCGCAGATGCCGATGTCGATCGTTTTGGCGAGTCCGAGCTGATCCGGGTTGGCGTCGACCTGGATGATCTTCGCCTGCCCGGTCCAGTATTCGATATTGTGCTGCGGCAGTGTGCTGAACGGGTTGAGGCGCGTGCCCAATGCCAGGATCACATCCGCCTGTTTGACCAGCTCCATCGCCGCTTCCCAGCCCTGGTATCCGAGCGGACCGACTGCCAGCGGGTGGCTCGCCGGGAAGCTGTCATTGTGCAGATAGCTGTTGGCGACCGGCGCGCCGAGGCACTCGGCCAATTGCTTGCACTCCTCGATGGCGTCGCTCAACACCACGCCCGCACCCGAGACGATGACCGGAAACTTGGCCTCGGCGAGCAGTTCTGCCGCCGCGAGGATCGAGGCCTCGTCGCCCATTTGTCGGCCGGGAATAATCGGTTCCGGAATTTCGCAATCGATGATCTGGCAGAACATGTCGCGCGGCAGATTGAATTGCACCGGTGCGGAATGTTGCCGAGCGCGCTGGAAGCAGCGCGTCAGGGTCTCGACCATCCGGTTGGGGTGGGCCAGCGTTTCCTGATGGCAGGTGATCTCTTCGAAACAGGGCAGCTGGCGCGTTTCCTGAAATCCGCCGAGGCCTTGCGTCAATGTCGCGGTTTCCGGCGTCACCACGATCATCGGCGTGTGGTTCCAATAGGCGGCCGCGACGGCGGTGACGAAGTTGGTGATGCCGGGGCCGTTTTGCGCGATGCAGACCGGTATCTCGCCGCCGGCGCGCGAATAGCCGTCCGCCATATGCGCCGCGCCCTGTTCGTGCGCGACGTCGACGAAGCGGATTCCGCCGCGCTCGAAAACGTCCAATCCCGGCATGAACGCGGACCCGACGATCCCGAAGGCAACCTTGACGCCCTGCACGCGAAGCGTTTCGACGAACGCTTCCTGCGAAGTCATTTTCATGATTTTCCTCCCACTGCTGGTTTTTGCACCCGTCGCCTGCACGGGTCGATTATCGACAAAATTACATAATTTGAAACATTATGTATCATTAAACGGAATATTGGTCTCTCCGTACAGCGTTTCTCATCTATTCCTGCGCCTCGAGCGACCCCTGCAATTCCGGCAGTCCAGCGTTGCCCGAGCGATAACAGGGTTTATTGAACCACAGATTGCGTGAGGGGCGATGCCAAAACTGCGCGCTCGAAGGAGAATCGAATGTCGGGACCCAGACTATTATCGGATCAGTTCGGCGATATAGCGTGGCAGCACGAAGGCCGCACGATGAACCTCAGGCGTGTAATAGCGCGCATCCAACGTTGCGGCGGCGAACCGGCGTTCCAATTCGTCCAGTGGTGTTGCGCGCAACGTTTCGTCGTCCGTCGCCCACCCGAAGGCCATGCAGCCACCGACATAGCCGGGCACGGTCGCCGTGTAGCAGGTCGCGTCGGCGAAGCGCGATTTCAGCGCGGCGAGCGTGCTGCGCAACTCATCGCCCTGCAGGAAGGGCACGCCGTTTTGCGTCACCAACAGTCCTCCCGGCGCCAGGACTTGGCTACAGGCGGTGTAGAACCGTTCGGTGAACAACGCCTTGCCGGGCCCGACCGGGTCCGTCGAGTCGACGATCACGACATCGTATCGCCGGTCCGTCGACTCGACATACTCGACGCCGTCCATGATGACGATGCGGGTGCGCGGGTCTTCGAAGGCGTCGCCGCAGATGGTGCGGAGATACCGTTTGCTGAATTCGATGACCCCGGCGTCGATCTCTACCAGGGTCGCGCCCTCGACGGTGCCGTGCTTCAGCACTTCCTCAAGCATGCCGCCGTCGCCGCCGCCGACGATCAAGACCTCTCGGGCCCGCCCATGCGCCAGCAGCGGCAGATGGGCGAGCATTTCGTGATAGATGAACTCGTCGCGCTCGGTCGTCTGGACGATGCCGTTTAGGGC
>JAKZTB010000221.1:0-4495 GCA_047517345.1 Alphaproteobacteria bacterium | reverse complement strand
CTCTACAATGCCCAGTGGATCGTCGAAAAGAACGGCTACCTGAGCCCCGCTCAAGCTCGTCAGGCGTGGCACGCCGCGATCTCAATCAGGCCCGCCGCGTGAGACAAACTTGTGTCCAAGGAACCGGGTGCGCTACACAGGCGAATATTTGTCGTCTGCGCCAGCTTCGTATATTTTGTGTGCGGCTGATACCAACGAGCGCTGATAATGACTCCTGGAGACGGTTTGGCACGGTTTTCGGCAAGGCGCGCGCGGCGAAGCGATACGGTGTATCGGGAGACGTGGGCGACGCTGTCCGAAAGCCTTGCCAAGCTGCCCTTCGGGTCGCGGATGCGGCCCGTCGGAGGGCGTCGAAACGGCTTGACGATGCCCCGTATCGCCGGCGCCGCCCCTCCTGCCCGACGAACCGCTTACGCGATCTCCAGGTGTCATTATCAGCGCTCGTTGGTATAAGCCCCAAACACAAAACCTTTGAAATCTACGCCGTGCTTTCGATTGGTTAGGCTGTCCAACCGGATACTGCGGAACGAAGTAAGGGCTGATGGCAAGCGATAGGCGAGAACAAGGAGACAAGACTGGCAAGGCTATCGGGTCCGACAGCTTTGCCGTATATCAAGGACGTCTGTCGGCTTCTGACCAACGCCACACAGCCGATACGGCGATTTTATTGCGGATCGTCCGAATTGCGTTGCGATACAAGATTCGGGTCGCCGTCGCGGTGGGCGCAACGGTTACGGCGGCCATATTCCAGCTGATGATCCCGCCGCTACTGGGCGCGGCAGTCGACAACGCTCTGGGATTGTTGCGCGATGGCGCGGCCGAAGCGGTTGAAGCGCGGTCGGCCCTTCTGCAGACGGCCTTGCTGCTGCTGGGCGCGTCGGTCCTGCGCGGCGTTTTCACCTTGATTCACAATTATAATGGCGAGGCGATCGGTCATCTCCTCGCCTACGACCTTCGACTCGCCTTTTACAACAAGCTGCAGAATTTGAGCTTTTCGTTTCACGACCGCGTCCACACCGGCGAGCTGATCACCCGCGGGATGCTCGATCTCGAGGGCGTGCGCATGTTCGTGAACACCGGGCTGTTGCGGCTCATTCTGCTCTCCATCCTGATCGGAATCGGCGCATACCTGCTGATATCGACGGACCTGGTGTTGGGATTATTGAGTCTCAGTTTCGTGCCGTTCGTCGCCTGGCAATCGGCCGAGGCGCGGTTGAAACTGCGTACTCTTTGGCTGTCCCTGCAGGAGCGGATGGCGATTTTGGGTCAGATCATGGACGAGAATCTGACCGGCATACGGGTCGTCCGCGCCTTCGGCGCCGAACCGTACGAGATCGAAAAGTACGACGATGCTTCCGATGAGGCGATGGTCATCGCCCGGAAGCGGATCAAGACGCGGGTGGCCTCGACGACGGTCATGACCTACGCCTATTTCATCTCTATGGGACTCGTTCTGTGGGTCGGCGGGCTGCAAGTTCTGGACGGCGCGATGACGATCGGGACGTTGACCGTATTCCTGACCTTCATCACGATTCTTCAGCTTCCGGTTCGCCAGCTCGGCATGCTCGTCAACTCGATCGCGCGCGCGTCGACTTGCGGGTCGCGATTGTTTGCCGTGCTCGACCTGGAGCCGGCGATCAGAGACAGGACAGATGCAAAACCGCTTGAATTGAACGATGGCACCGTGCGTTTCGAAGACGTCTCCTTCGCCTATACGGGCGAAGGCGCACCACCGGTCCTTCGCGGCGTTTCGTTCGAAATGGGCCGCGGCAAGACGCTGGGCATCGTCGGCCCGCCCGGCAGCGGGAAGTCGACCATCGCGAACCTGTTGCCGCGCTACTACGACCCCTCGGGCGGACGGATCACGCTCGACGGGCAGGATATCCGGGATGTGACGCTCGCGTCGCTGCGGCAGTCCGTTAGCGTCGTGCAGCAGGATCCGTTCCTGTTCACGGCGTCGTTGGAGAACAACATTGCCTATGGCGATCCCTGGGCGGACGACGGCATGATCCAGGATGCCGCGTCGGTCGCGCAGATCGACGGGTTCGTCGATTTGCTGCCGGACGGTTATGGCACCCTGGTCGGCGAGCGCGGCGTTTCCTTGTCGGGCGGCCAGAAACAGCGCATTGCGATCGCGCGCGCGGCGATGCTGCGCTCCGCCGTTCTGATCTTCGACGATTCGACGGCGGCGATCGATGCCGAAACCGAGCAACGAATCCGCGAAGCATTGAAGCCGCATATGGCGAATTGCGCGACGATCGTCATCTCGCACCGACTCGGCGCGTTGCGCCACGCCGACGAAATTATCTTCCTTGAAGCGGGCCGCATCATCGAGCGGGGGACGCACGATTCGCTGATCGCCGAAGGCGGCCGGTACGCGGCCCTGTACAGCTTGCAGAACAGGGGCGGCGATGAAAGTGCGACGCTCCCGGGGGCGGCGGAATGACCGCGGTATCCGGTACGCCACCCGATGAAAATGGCCGTCCGCCGCGCGCCGTCGTCGGATCGCAAATCAGCATCGACGAGGAGATGTTCGGGGCAGCGTTCGACGGACGGGTCGTCCGTCGCTTCATGTCCTATGTCTATCCGTATCGGCAGCGCATCTATTACGCCTTGGCCGCCGTTCTCGTCTTTACCGGCGCGCAACTCGCCATACCGTTGATTATCCGGTTCGCGATCGACGAGGCGATCGTTTCGGAGAATGCGGACGCGTCCCTCCTGACCTTGGCGATCGCCGTATTCGCGGCCGTGATCACGGTCAATTATGGGGCCAACTACGTGCAGGACCGCGTTGTCGGACTGACCGGCGAACGGGTGATATTCGATCTCCGGCGCGCCATGTTCGCGCATTTGCAGCATGTCGCGCTCTCCTTCATGGACAAAACGGAGATCGGCCGATTGATGTCGCGGCTGCAAGGCGATGTGAACGCGTTGCAGGAATTCCTCGAGAACTCGATCACGGCAATCGGCGATTTGGTTCTGCTTTTCGGGATCGTCGCCATCATGCTGTCGCTCGATTTCGAGCTTGGCCTGTTGACCCTATCGGTCGTCCCGACGCTCCTTTTCGTGCGGCTGATCTGGTTGCCCCGCGCGCGGGTCGCGTTCCGGCGCGCCCGCGAAACCAATTCCATCACCAACGGCGCCTTGGCCGAAGGCATTCACGCGGTGCGCACCGTGCAGGGCATGGGCCGGGAAGACGTCAATTTCGAACTCTACGACGACAAGGCGCGCGAGAATTTGCGGTCGCATCTGCGTTCGGCGAAATTCGCGCAGGCCATGGTGCCGGTCGTTGACACCTTGACCGGCGCTGCGATGGGCGTGGTGATCGTCGTCGGCGGTAGCCAGGTTCTCGACAATGCGCTCGACGTCGGCGTCATGGTCGCCTTCCTGTTCTACGTGCAGCGGTTTTTCGATCCGATCCGGTCGCTGACGATCCAATACAGCGTCATGCAGCGCGCCATGGCGTCCGGCCAGCGCATCTTCGAGGTGCTGGAGGTGCCGCTTGCGATATCCGACAAGCCGGATGCGGCCGATCCGGCGTCGATCGACGGCGATATCGCCTTCCGCAACGTGACGTTCGGCTACACGAAAAACCAACCGATTCTCAAGGGCGTGAATTTTTCCGTAAACAGAGGCGAGACCGTCGCGCTGGTCGGACCGACCGGCTCCGTCAAGACCAGTATCACGGCGTTGTTGCATCGCTTCTACGACGTTTGGGACGGCGCCGTCACGATCGACGGGCGCGACGTCCACGATTACGCAAAAGCCTCGCTCGGCAGGCACATCGCTATGGTGTTGCAGGACCCGTTTCTCTTCACCGGGACGATCTTCGACAACATTTGCTACCGTACGGCCGGCGCCACGCGCGCGGATGTCGAGCGCGCTGCCAAGGTCGTCGGCGCGCATGATTTTATCACGCAGCTTGCGGACGGCTACGACACGGTTCTCGAACAGCAAGGACGCAACCTGTCGCTCGGCCAACGCCAATTGCTGAGTTTCGCCCGGGCGCTCGTCGCGGACGCGAAAATACTCGTTCTCGACGAGGCGACCGCAAACATCGACAGCTACACGGAACGTCAGATTCAGACCGCACTATCGCGGCTGCTGAAAGGACGGACCGGAATCGTCATCGCCCATCGGCTGGCAACGATCCGCGGCGCCGACCGGATCATCGTGTTGCAGCAGGGCCGCATCGTCGAAACCGGTACGCATGACGCGCTGATCGCCCGCAAGGGGTTGTACGCCAGGCTCTATGCGCTGAACTACGCGTCCTTCGACGACATTCCCGAAGATTTGCTGCAGGATGCGCTGGCCGGTCCGGCGCAGACGTGAATGACCTCATGAGACACCACATCTAGAGCGGTTTCAATGAACGCGGAATCATTTTAAGGATTCCCCTGAGGCTTGATCTGTGATTCGGTCCTCTCTGGTTCAAAGAGGAGGGTTCGATGTCACGGAGCTACAGTACAGATCTTCGGATTCGGGTGATTGAGGC
>JAKZTB010000220.1:0-7013 GCA_047517345.1 Alphaproteobacteria bacterium | reverse complement strand
GCGCGCTCCCCTATATCCGGTTTGCGCCCATTCTAGCCCTAGTGGGTGTGGGTGTAAACCGGATAGGCATGGATCAAACCTGAGGCATCAACGGACGTCAATCTCGGCGAATCTCACGGCTGGGTTTAGTCACTTGCGGACATCGCTTGGTCGCTACGATAATGTCGATCTGCGGGGGCCGTCGACAGACGTATGGCATCTTTGGCCCCTCAGGTGGCGTTGCTGCGATGGCGAGGAAAAAATTGGATCAGTACGATACATTGAATGTTTCCCGAACTGACGGTCTGATGTGGATAGCTTTTAATAGGCCGAAGGTCATGAATGCGTTCAACCTTGCGCAGTGGCACGATCTCAAGGCGGCGCTGGACAGCGCCGCGGCGGACGACGAAGTGCGGGTGGTCGCAATTCGTGGCGAAGGCGATAATTTTTCCGCCGGCTATGATCTCACCGCCGCACTGAGCGGTGATTTGGCAGAACCCCTGCCCAACGCTTTCCGCGATTATGTCGATATCGGCAATGCCGCCTGCTGGGCGGTGTGGAATCTTAAGAAACCGGTCATCTCGGCGATCAGGGGCTATTGCTTGGGCGGCGCCTTCGAGCTGGCCATGGCCTGCGATTTCGCCTACGCCGATACCAGTGCCCAGCTGGGAGAGCCCGAAGTCCTGCTGTCGGATGCGCCGCCCTTCTTGATCAGCCCATGGGTGATGGGCATGCGTCAGGCCAAGCATATTCTGTTGTCCGGAGAGCTAGTGTCCGCGCAAACCGCCATGGTGTACGGCATTCTCAATCGGGTGTGCGAACCCGACGATCTCGAGGGTACCGTTAGGCGTATGGCCAAGCGGCTGATGGGCTTCGCACCGGAGACCTGGCACCAGAATAAGTCGGCAGTGAACCGATCGTACGAAATCATGGGATTCCAGTCCTGCGTCGAAATGGGCAAGGAGGCCTTCGTCACCGCCAACGTGACGCCCAATGCGCTCAAGACCGAGTTTCTCGAGCGTTTCAACCGGGACGGCTTCTCGGCGGCAATCAAGTGGGTGCAGTCACGTTACGCGGCATAGTGACGGGATCGCCGGGACCCAGCTTTGGATAATTTTGCGGCCTATAGCATTCCGGCGCTCGTTCAGGCAGCGGCCAATAGCTTTGGCGATAAGACCTGTGCGATCGCGCCCGAACGCACGGTTACTTTCCGGCAGTTCGCCGCCGATGTCGCGTCGATCGCCGGTCATCTGGAAGCCCTTGGCATCGTGCTGGGCGACCGGGTGGCAATTCTCGACGTCAACAGCCTGAACTTTCTCGAAACCCTGTGTTCGCTTGGCGTCCTGGGGGCGATAGCGGTGCCGCTGAACTACCGCCAGCGGGTGCCTGAGTATCGCTTCCAGATAGAAGATTCCGGCGCCCGGCTGCTGCTCGCCAACTCCCGATACGCGGCGGAGGCCGAGGAATTGGCATCGTCGTTAACGCTTGGCTGGCGCGCGATCGATGACGCCAGCCAGATCGGCCTGCCGGGTACGGCGGCGGACGGGCTCATCCGGCTGACCGGCCCGAGCGCCGCGGCGCCGCTCGCCATCTGTTACACCTCCGGGACCACTGGCCGGCCCAAGGGGGCGGTGATCGATCAGTTCACCGCCAGCCTACGCGCCTTCAAACTCATGTACGATTTGCGCCTGGGGCCGGACGACGTCATGCACATGACGACGCCGATGTTCCATATCTCCTGCCTGATGCTCAGTCTGGCGGCGCTGCAGCGGGGTGCGGCGCAGCTGATCCTGCCGCAGTTCGATTACGAAACCACGATGGCCGCGGTTCGCGAGCAAAAGGTCACCTTCATCAATACCGTACCAACAATTCTGAGCATGGCCCTGGCCCGGGACGACTTCACGCCGGAAGTTTTCGCCGGGCTCCGCCTGATTATGTACACGGCGGCACCCATGAGCCTGCCGCTGTTGCGGAAGCTGATGTCCGTCTACAAGGGCAAACTGGTCCAGTTCCTCGGCCAAACCGAAGACCTTCCGCAGACCGTTCTGACGCCCGAAGACCACCAGAATGCGCTCGCCGGCATCGCCGTTGGACGGCTCGAGTCCGTTGGCCTGCCGAGCGCCGGCGTCGACCTGGCAATCTGCGATAATGCCGGCGATCCAGTGTCCCGCGGCGAGATCGGCGAGATCGTCACACGCGGCGGCACCGCCATGTCCGGCTACTGGAACCTGCCCGACGAGACTGCGGCGACGCTGCAGGACGGGTGGATCCACACTGGTGATCTCGGCCACCAGGACGCCGCCGGATATGTCTATCTGGCGGGGCGCAAGAAGCACATGATCATCCGTGGCGGTGAGAATGTGTACCCCTCGGAGGTGGAACCGGTACTGCTGGAGGCGCCCGGCGTGCGCGACGCGGTGATCCTTGGGCTGCCCGACGAGACTTGGGGCGAGATTGTGGTCGCGGCGGTGACGCGTGAGGGTAACGATGCCGAGGCGGAGACAATCATCGCTCACTGCAAACACCACCTCGCCAGCTACCGGTGCCCGGAGCGTATCTACTTCGTCGACGAAATGCCGCTCAATGCGGCCGGGAAAGTCCTCCGCCACGTGTTGTTGGAAAAAATCGCAAGGCAGCGATAATCACACTCGAGTCGGGACGCTGGTGGACACAATCTAACTTGGCAGTAGGATTCCTGTAATCCGCAGTCCGAGTTGGCTCAACATGCAAAATCGGCAGCGTCATTTGGTATGCCGGTCGGCGAGGATACATGGTTCGTCTTCGATCGTTTTATTCCACGGAACCAATCGGCATTCGCGAATTTGGCGCCGGGGCCTTATTGTTTCCGCGTGTGATCGCCCGACAGTGGGACAGAAATTAACTATTTGAAAACATTATAATAAAAGGATTGCGTCGACGCATGATACCGAATTGATAAGTCGATCGCCGGTTTTAATTACAGTTTCGATGTCGGTGGGCCTCATGCTTGGCCAGTTGCCGATTGTGGCGGTTCCAGCGCTCTCCGTGGAATTAGCGACTCTATGGGATATGGACGCTTCGCGGATTGGGCGGCTCGGCGGAATATATTTTGTGGGCTACGCCGTTGCGCTGCCATTTCTGACCGGCGCCGCGAACCGAATGGATGGGCGCATTGTCTATACTGCCGCGGCGCTGATCAGCGCGGTCGCGTCCTTTAGCGTCGCGCTGTTTGCCGATGGATTCTGGTGGGCGCTCGTATTGCGTTTTGTCGCTGGAATTGGCTTTGCCGGCATTCATATCGTCGGCATGAAAATGCTTGCGGACCGTTTGGTCGGTGATTCGCAAACGCGTGCCAGCGCTTATTACACGGGCGCCTTTGCAATCGGCAGCGGGGGTTCGTTCATGGTCGCTGGTGGGCTTTCGAGGTCGCTGGGGTGGGAGGCCGCATTTGTGGCAGCTGGCATCGGGTCCTTGCTGACTCTACCGACACTGCTTTTGATCGGTCCACCGTTGGATGGCAACGAATTTCGGTCAAGCCGGTTGTTGCCCGATTTCCGGGCGGCGCTCCGAGATGCGGAGATTATTCGGTATGTCATCGCCTATGCCGGAAATCTTTGGGAGGTTTTCGCCATTCGTGTTTGGTTCGTTCCGTTCTTGGCTTACAACGCGGCGCTAAACGAGGGTGCCGCGCTGGATTGGAATCCGACTACGGTTGCCGCGCTATCCGTGGTTATCGCCGTACCGTTTAACATCGCCATAGCGGAGCTGGCGGGCAGATGGGGTCGAAAGCCTGTCATTTTCGCAGTATCGCTTGTGTCTGTCTTGGTTTGCGGCGTGCTTGGTTGGCAAGCGTCCGGACCCTATGTTTTCGTTCTTGCGGTGCTATTGATTCACAGCGTTACCAGCTATGGCGATGTCGGCGCCATCGCGGGCGGCGTCGTGGCGGCTTCAACGGGAGGAACACGGGCGGCGGCTCTGGCTCTGTTTGGCATGGTCGGATTCACATTTGGTTTCTTGGCCCTATCGCCGTCGGGTTGGTGGTTGACCTGGGTGGCGGCCGCGAAGAACCCGTGGCCTGGCTTTGGGCGTTCGCGGTCATGGCATTGGGTTCGGTGGTTTCCGCTTTGGCGATGGCATGGGAGCCAAAATTATCAGGATGACTTTGATATGGGGGACTTCCGGGATAGGTCTTGGCTGTGTGAAAACGCTGATGCGAGTAGGGCTTTATAGATTTGGCGGAGAGGAGGCGCGGAATTCGGGGATTTTGCGTTTTGTTTGCTGAAATGGTGCGCATTCCTCGCCGAGTACCGCTGGTTCACGCCCCACCAACTCGGTCTGATCACGGCGCGCAAGCTGGGTTAAGCGCGCGGATAAATCTCTAAATTAGCCGATAACGATTGGTTTCCGCGACATATTCCCGGTCGGGCTGCATCTTATCGGATGGCTTGCCGATCAATACTTTTCGCATGTCAGCGACGACCTTCGGATTATCTAGGAAATAGGAATGTTCCACGAAACCTTCGACGACGGGCGTGGCGTCGATCAAGGTGACCTTGCCCGGAATGCCGCGCGGGAGGCGCGGGCCGTCGTCGCCCAATCGGTCGGGATTTCCTTTGGTCACGTCTGAAATGGCCATCGCTCGGTCGTTATTGTTGAAATAGACGTTGACCCTCTTGGCGAACCTCGGGAGCGGCTTCAGCTTGTGGTCGTGTTCGAAGGCGTCGTCGTCTTCGTCGGCGGCCATCAGGAACACCTGATCGAAAAGGCGGGCAGGGCGTCCGGCCGAACGCGCGATAAATTCCTGAACGGTATGGCGAAGCACGTAGTTGCCCATCGAGTGCGCGACCAGGTGAACATTGTGGTCGCAGGCTTCCGCCGGCGTCGATCCACGCAAGAAATCGGCGAGTTTCAAAAGGCCGCGAGCGAACGCCGGGCCGGAGGCTGCGGCGTCCTGACGATCGTTTGCATAGGCGAGAAATGGCTTCATCGAACCGTCGGACGGCCAGGAGAACAGGACAACATTCACCCCCGGTCCGCCTTCATCCTTGGAAAAATTGCGTTTCACCTGGGCGGCGCTGGTCAGAGCCTCCTTGAAACTGACATTGTAGCCATGGATGAAAATCACCGTATCGCGCGCGTGCCCGATCATCTTCTGACGCACGCGCTGGAATATGTTTGTGCTCCCCAGCACCGGGTTCTGTCCGCCGGCGGTTTTTTGTCTGTCGTCGACCGGTAATCGTTCGGGCGCCAAGAATAGCTCGTGGTTGTCCAGCGCTTCGCCGGTGACTTCGGCCATGCCGAACCGCAAATTCGCAAGACCTTCCGCGCTGAATTCGTGTCCGAAATCGTCCGGTGCGGTTTTTCGATTGGGCTTCCTATTCGTTCCGAAATAGACCTTGACCATTTTCGACCCTCCAATGATGCATGATCGGCTTGCAGTTTAAGGAAAGTTTATAACAACAATAGATTGTAGGAAAGCCTCTTTGTTATTCTCGAATGGTCGCCTCTAACGGAGCAAAGTGTGTAGGGGCTGTTTTTACGCTTTCAGTGAATAAACCTCGATCGGAGCATTGACGCTGCGCACCGTCGCGTCTCCAACACGCTGCGTTCCCGATGCGGGTCGGGTTCAAATTAATCAAATCAAGTCTTGGCACGGCGCGTCTGTCTGTCCTTTGGTATAAGGCGCGATTGGAGCAACAACGGGAGTACGGCGGTATGACGGTTGAGCGGAAAGCACGCAAAGGCGCGCTCGAGGGAATCACAATTCTCGATTTTACACGCGTCCTGGCCGGTCCCTATTGCACGATGACACTGAGCGACCTCGGTGCGGCCATTATCAAGGTCGAAAACCCGAAAGGCGGCGACGAAAGCCGGACATTCCGGCCGCCCTCTTTCGGCGACGAGTCGAGCTACTTCCTGGCGGTAAACCGCAACAAGAAAAGCGTCGCACTCAATGTAGGGTCGCCGGAAGGGCAGGCGGTCGCGCGCGACCTCGCGGCCAAGGCCGACGTGGTCATGGAGAACTTCCGCACCGGCGTGATGGAGCGGTGGGGACTGGATTACGAGTCTCTCGCGGCGACGGATCCCACGATCGTCTATTGCTCGATCTCCGGATACGGCCGGGACAGCGCCTTGTCCGACCGCGCAGGCTACGATCCGGTCATCCAGGCGGAAAGCGGCATCATGTCGGTGACCGGCGAGGCCGACGGCGGCCCCCTGCGGATGGGCGTCTCGCTGACGGACATCGTTGCAGGTCTTTTCGCAAGCCAGGCGATATTGGCGGCGCTTTATCACCGGCGCGAGACGGGGCAGGGGCAACGCATCGACATTCCATTATACGATACGGGCGCGGCGATGCTGGTACCGTTCGCCAGCGCCTACATTACCGCCGGACATGAATTCAAGCGCTTCGGCAACAGCAGCCCCTTCGCGCAACCGATTGGCGCCTATCACGCGTCCGACGGTCCCTTTCTTCTGACCGTCGGTAACGACGCGCTGTGGCGCCGCCTGTGCGTGGACGTCCTCGACGCGCCGGAATTGCCGGAAGACCCGGATTTTCGCAGCAACGAGACGCGCGCCGGCAATAAGCCGCGGCTCAGCGCGATCCTCAATGAGAAATTTGCCAAGGACACGCGGGACAATTGGATCGCGAAGATGCGCCGCGCTGGCGTTCCCGCCGGGCCGATCCGCACGGTCGGCGAAGCCATGAATTCGGCGGAGACGGCGGCGCGCGGCATTGTTCAACAGGCCCCTCACAGCGCAGCCGGCGAAGTACCCGTCATAAAGTCGCCGATGTACCTATCGGAAACGCCTGTCCGCGAACCCGCCGGTTCACCATTGCACGGCGAACATACCGAAGAGGTGCTGCGGACGGTGTTGGGTTACGATGACAAACGGGTAGCCGAACTGGCTGCTTCCGGTACCGTCAAGCTAGTGTCCTGATCGTGAAATTCAAGTGATTGAATTTCTCGTGAATCAGCACACTAACTATTTGAATCTAGTGTGATTCAGATCCAGAACCTCGCCGCGTTCAATGCGGCGAACTTCAGAATCAT
>JAKZTB010000219.1:0-9933 GCA_047517345.1 Alphaproteobacteria bacterium | reverse complement strand
GACCTCACCTCGCGGTGACGCCCTTGCCTCTGGCTAGCAGTTCCGGTCATCACGGCCTGCAAAGGACTTCCACCTTCCAGATCAACACCATGCCTGGCACACTACTTCGAGACGCCGCTGCGCGGCTCCTCAGCATGAGGTTGAGCCCCATTTATCAGCCTTGACCTCATGCTGAGGAGCGCCGCTTGGCGCGTCTCGAAGCATGGGCCATGGGTTTCGGTCTGCGAGATTTGGAGTGAAGGTGGGCTTTAACCAAGTCGATTCAAAATGCGATTATGCCCGCCCGAAACGTCAACTGAAACCGGACAAGATCAGGGAACCATTTGAGGACCCGATGGGCCCGCTCGAGGATGCGCGCGGGTTCACCCGCCAGGAGCGCGCCGCCGGTTTCAGGACGGGGTCGACGCCGGCTGAAAATGCGCGATCTCGTCTTGCGTGCGCGTGCAGGTATCGATGATCGCGCGGATGTAGACCCGCGCGAGCCGCGGCAGATCGCCGGCGCGGCAGGCCTCGAAGAACGGCGGGTAGGTATCGTCGAGCGAGACCAGTCCCGGCGGCCCGAGACGGACCGTGGGGATGCCGCGCGACCTGAGGATGTTGCCGTCGGTGGTCCCGCTCAGCGTGGTGGTCGGCGCATGGGGGGTGTCCTCGACGTCCTCCAGCGCACGCCAGCACGATTGCACGATCCAGCTCGCCGGGTCGGTTGCGGCGCCGGCCAAGGCGTGGGTCATGTGCCAGTCGAACTCGATACCGGGATTCGCGGCGCGGAACGCCGCGATGAAATCGCCGAATTCCGCTTCGGTCTCGGCCGGTGGCGTGTCCGCGTGGCTGTGCAGATTGACGTAAATGCGACAGACGCCCGGAATGAACTCGGGCTTGTAGGGCCAGCCGCCCTCGATGGCGCCGACCGCGCCCTGGGGGGCGAGTTGGCCCGCGGTATGGCGTTTCGTATACGCCGGTATCCATTCCTCGATCGCCTGGGCGAGGCGTGCCGCGTCGATGATCGGATTGCGGTGGCGCTGGATGTGGCGCATGCCCGTATAGCTCAGGATCCCTTTGACTTCGATCATGAACCAGCACTCGCCCGGCTCCTCCCAGACGATGCCGTAGCCCGGCTTGGTGCTGATGGCGCAGTCGGGTGCGACGCCGTTGTCCAGCATGTGATGGCAGCCGATGCCGAACCCCTCGTAGGCGGCGCCCTGGTAGCTCCGCGCCAGCCCCTCGATCGGGCGCTTGTGGACGCCGCCGGAGACGAATCCGACGATCACGTCACCGGCGAGCGGGACGCCGGCGCGGACGATGGCGTCCACCGCCGCCAGCGCGCACGCGTTGCCGCCCTTGGGGTTCGAAACCCCAAGACCGCACAACAGGTCGCCGCGGCGCGTCAACTCGGGTTCGAGATCGGGTCGATCCGCATCGCCCAGGACCGGCATGTCTTCGCGTCGGTCGTTGACGAACGTGGTGTCAAGCTGTCCGTAGAGGAGAAGGACGGGACCGCCGCCGGCCCCATCGACGCGGCCGACGGCGTTGCCGCGGTCGTCGCCGATCGGCTGGAACGCGGCGTTGACGCGGTGTTTCGCCATGTCGGCGGCGAGCAGTTCGCCGAGCGCGCGCTCGGCGCCGGTCGGGCTCGGCGTCTCGACCATGCGCTCTAGGATTTCGAACAGGTAGGTCTCGTCGATATGCTCGCAGGCGCGTTCGAACCAACCCTCGCGCTCGGAACCGAACGGCGGCAGGTCGCCACGCCGAACCGTCATGCCTCGAAGACCGCGAAGCACTTGTTCGAGTTGAGGACCCAGGATTCGACATAGTCGACGATGCGGAGTCCGGGATAGCGGGTCAGCCCGAGGCCGATGATTTCCGCCATGATGCTTTTCTTTCGTTGGCGCGATCAGGCCACGTCCTGCGCGTCGTCATCTTCGACCGGAACGAGGCCGGGCGGCATGCCGCGTGCCGTCAGCAGTAGCCGGCGCCAGACGACGATCTCCGCGTCGGTGCCGGACAGCCGTTCCGGCAGGTCGAACCGCTGAGGTTCCATGACCCGGAGGTCCTGGCTCGAGAAGTTGGAGTTCATGGCCCAGAGGTGGAAGCCCCGGAAATAGGCCGTCCGCCAAAGCCGGTTCAAAAGCCCGCCGACACGGATCGCATGGTAGTAGACGATGCGAGTCCGATCCGCGTCGACCGGCACGCAGCTACGTGTGTACATGTGCGAGCCGTAGTCGAACCGGAACATCGTGGGCAGGTGGTGACCGGCGGAGCGCACCCGCTCGCCGTCGAGGAACGTGTGCATGTCCCATTCCTCGCGGTCGTTGAACGGCGGGAAGTCTCGCCAACGGTCCGCGCGCCACCGGAACAGCCAGAGCCATAGGTTGCGCCGATGGCGCTTGGGCCAGGTGCCGCCGAGAGCCGGGAAGTGCGGCGGCGTGGTCACCGGCGCCTCGATCAGGTGGCCGATCACCGCGCGCCCGTTGACCACGCGGGGCAGGTAGCCCCGGGGGCCGAAATGGGTGACCGGCTCCTTGAGCTGGAGGACGGAGTCGCGGTGGACGTACATGACGTGGCTGTCGAGCGCGTTCTCCAGCGCGACGCGCCAGTTGATCGGCCATTCGCGGACGGTGACGAAGATCTTGGTATCGTCGCCGTCGAAGAATTCGGGCGGCACGTCGTCCTCGATCGCGGCCGGCTCGCCGTCGCCCATCCAGATGAACACCAGGCCTTTCAGGGTCCGGGTCGGGTATTTGCGGGTATGGACCTTGCCGGGGATCCGGCTGTCCGGGCCTTCCGACAGCACCGCGACGCACGCGCCTTCGCCGTCGAACACCCAGCCGTGATAAGGACACGCGACGGTGCCGGCGTAGTGGCAGTCGCCGCGGGAGAGTGATCCGCCCCGATGGGGACACGCATCGTCGAGCGCCACCACGTCGCCCGCCCGATCACGGAACAGCACGAGTTCGGCGCCCATGATCCGGAGGCCCCGGGGCTTCTTCCCGACTTGGCGCACGGGCAGCGCCGGATACCAGTATTCCCGGAGCCCCTGAGCCGGGATCTTCTCGCGCATCTCGGATGCATTCATCGGTCTCTGGCCTCAGTTCCGAGAACGCTACCAGGATTCGGCCACTCGGTCGAGATCGCCAGGCGGGAGCGCGAACAACTTCGCACGATAGTCGGTGTCGCCGATCGGGGCACGACACAGGGGAGAGCAGGAACCAGCCCGTCCTCCCCTAGCTCATCCCGCCTCCGTACCCCACACACCCAAGGTGTGCGCCTGGTTCTGGTCCAGCCGCGGCGCATCCAGCTTCGCGGCAGGGTCGGGATCATCGTCGTTCGATCCAATGGCGTCGAAGCCGGCCTTGGCGTCTTGATCCGTCAGTACTCGGGCGAGGTGCGGATCATCCCGCCAGATCCATTTGCCGTCTATTAGCCGTGCGAAAAGATATCCGGTTTGCTGATCGACAAAATTGATCACGGGAATCAACCGGGCGCATTGTTGCAAGAATTCCACGTTCTTCTCCGGCGCCAACGTCGCGCCGTCATAGAGGTCTTCGGGGCCCTTCGCATCTATGTTGATCTTTCTGAACCGATCGATATCCAGCATGCTCTTGATGTCGAGAATGTTCATTTCTCCGTTCCAACCAAACGCAACGGTCCGCGGCAGGCTGCCTTCCGGCACGCTGTTGTCCAGGAACTCGTAGTGGACGCGCTTCTTCGTCCTCAGCGCCCAGGTGAAGAACAGCTGCGGCATGCCGGTATAGGCTTCCACATTGTGGTCGAGCAGATCGTCGACGGCTTTGTATCGCCCGAACACCAACCCGCGCTTCCAGGCGCGTTCGACGGTCGCCTCGGGCGGCGTGATCATGAAGAACATGAACACCAGGTCGCCGAACCGGGTCAGCAGCTTGCTGGCTCCATCACCGTCTGATTCAGGCACGAAACTGTCGAAGCGGAACCGATCGATAAGCAGATGCGACATCGCGCCGGCGGCAGCCTTGTTCGCCATATAGCGATCGAGCTTCTTGTCGATGATTTCCAGTTCGTGCGCGGTCATCGTGCCGGCATATTTGTAGGCGGCGCCGAGGGAATCGTAATCCAGCAGGAACTTGCGCCAGATATCCGGACTGATGAGCGCGAAGTCGTGCCATGGAATGGCGAGCTTGTCCGCCAAGGTTCGTTGCAACGGCCGCATGGTGCTTTTGCCGGATGCCGACGCGCCCTTCACGTTCATGACGACAGGCTTGGTTTGATGCGGCAACAACCGGTATCCCTCGCGCGCCACCGCTTCGCGGAAATACGGATCGATCGCCTCGCCGATGATCTCGCTGCCATGGCCGTTGCAGACCATGGTTGTCGCGAGGCGGGTGATCAACGACGTGTCGCCCATAAGCCGTCCGCGTTCGCGCGTAATCGCCGCGACGATCTTTACCAAGGCCTCGAGGCACGCCTTTTCGAACGGAGAGTCCGTATCGATCGACCTCTCGCGCCAAATGTCCAGAACGCTGCCTAGTCTCTCTTCAGGGCTCGCTTTCGGCGCAACCCGATCGGTCCGGGATTCGCCGATGCCAAACAGCCGAGACAATCCTCGTCGGTCGGATCTCGGGCTTTCGGGACCGGCTCGCGGCGTTGCCAGGCGTGAAAGTTCGCTCTCGATCCATGCCGCGGCGTCGCGGTTCAAATCCTGGTGGCGCTTGTTGAGTTCCGCCATATGCGGCGCGATGTACTTGGCTAGAATTTTCGCGGCGATCTCGCGAAAGCTGATCCCCAAATCCGCGTAGTTGGGCCCATCGGGCACCGTCAGGTCCCCTGTCACATGAATCAACAGCTCATGCACCACCAACCGCTCGGCGCGAAATGCAACGAGCTCATGGGGTTCGAGGCCGCAGAAATCGCTAAATTCCCGCGCCTCTTCCAGGCTGGTCGATACGTTCTCCGTTCGGAACATGGTGGAGAGCGGCAAGTACTCTCGCGGCAATCGCGAGATTATGCCCGGATTCCAGGGACCGTATTCAGGGCTCGAGGCGTCGGTCGACATTGCCCGGAAACCTACCACACGGGCCAATACCAACGAAGTAGGGAGTCGCCGCCGCACCTGCAACTGGATCCCATCGGTCGCCGTCAATTCCTAAGGGAAGAAACGGCAACATCACCTTCGGTCCAATCTACATTGCTTCCCGTCGCAATGTCTTTGTACGCTTCGTGCAGAGGAGACGGGCCTCGGCATAATAGGCTTTCACCGCCTGTTTCGTTTGGTCGTTATCGGTGAACAAGGCGAACGCTTCGATTGATTCCTTGGGCTTTTCGCCAAAGGCGAGTTCGAAATCCTCGACAATATTACGGCTTTCCGTCATCCACTTGCCGAGCTGCTCGGATCCGGTTCGAACGACGACGTTGCGGACGATACCCGTCATGTATGGGTTGTCGATGACCGCGTTTCGCTCGACCCGGTCGGTGGTCCAGACATAGCGCAATGTCGGCACGGGATTAGGATTGGAAAGGAAGCCCGGATCACCGAACAACAAGTACAGAGACGCGGCCACATCGTCGGAGTCCTTGGTTCGAATGTCGGCGGCGGACTGAAGTTGTTCCACGCGCCAAGTCCATTTCAGAATTGGGCACCGTTCGGGATCGACCTGTCGTCGGCGGATGATCCCGGATGCCGAATTCCGGCCAATCGCCCGAAGGGCCAGTTTTCCGTCAAAATGAACTAGGCGGTATTCGGTCTTTCGCCTGAGCAGCATATGTTGCCAGCGATCTTGGATGATGGTCGCCGGTTCGAACAGTGAAACTGTGTCGTCGGGCGGACCGGCTCCGACCCTCGGCGTTCCATGGATGGGGGCGGCGCAGCCGTCAACGAGCAGCACCAGCCCGAGCAAACAATACGGTGGAAATTTGTAGATGTGCGGCCCTCACTGATTGATGTGAGAGCCGGTATGCCAACACCCACGATGCGTCTGGTGCTATTCCGCCGCGTTCGACGCCGGTGCGGCCAAGGCCTCGATCGACGGTGACAGATAGGCGCCTTGGCCCAGCAACTCGCGCTGGATGAGCCGGGGGTCGAGATCGCGTGGGCGGGTACCCGAACCCGCCGCCAACGTCGCCGCGATGTCCCCATTTCTTAAGGCGCACTCTTGAAATTCAGGCGGTACCGCCGACCCGTCAGGCACGTCTGCATTCGTCAAGATTAATAAAAATTTAGCACAAATTTGATCTACCCCGGAAACCATCACGGAACATCAACGTCCAATGGTGCCTGGAAGGAGCAAATTTATGTCCACAGCAACGTCGATCCTGAAAATTAGCGCCGTCATCGGCATTATTTCGATGGCCGCAGGTTTCGCACTTCCTGCTCAGGCGGGGCAGACGCTGGTCGCGTCGAAGATCGATCAGGCCGCCACAATCGACGGCAATCCAGCCGAATGGAGCCGCGTTCCGGCCATTGTCGTGCCGCTTAAGGGCAAAGGCAAAGTGGATTCGGTAGAGCTCAAGGCGGCCGTTCGTGACGGCATGATATATGTCTATGCCAAATGGGCCGATTCGACCGAAAGCCGACTGCACAAGCCATACAAGTGGAACGAAGCCAGTCAGTCATACAAGAGAACCAGACAACTCGAAGACCGCTTCGCCATTTCGTTGGAAATGTCGGGCAATTTTTCGGCCAATAAGATCGACGGCAGCATTTTCAACGCTGATGTCTGGCACTGGAAGGCGGGCCGCACCGACCCGGCCGGCATCGCCCACGATAAAATGCACAAAGTGTCCGACACGCCGTTCAAGAAGGGCAAGAAGTTCAAGGCCGCCAGCGGCAAAACGGTCTATCTCGGACGACTCAGCGATGCGGGAGACCGCTTATACCGGGCGGTAAAGTTCGACGCCAAGCAGCAGGATGTGATGAAACGCTACGAGGTCAACACCACCCCGAGCGGCAGCATCGCCGACGTCCGCGCAAAGGGAATGTGGCGCGACGGGTACTGGCATTTGGAGTTCGCGCGCAAGTTCGATACCGGAAACTCGGACGATGCGGTGATCCCCGCCGACGGCACGATCAAAATTGCTGTCGCCGCGTTCAACAATGTGGGCGGACGCAACCACAGCACGTCGGAAATAATTGTCTTGAATACATCAGGAATGGTCCTTCTGAATACAAGCGCCAACTAATTACATGTATCCGACCGGGAGGCGGCAGATTGCTTGCCTCCCGGTTCCTGATGCATCCGTAATAGACCATAGGCGCTTTTTCCGATGAACATCGCCGACCACGGATCGACCGACGAAGTTGATTCAAGCCAAGCACCGCGACACATGCGCACCGTGAAACTGGGCCATGTGGCACTGGTCGCCGGCCTGCTGAACGCCGGCATCCTATTCGGCATCAGCGCCATCGTCGTCCTCAATTTGACGGAGATCAAGAGTGGCGCGGTCGAGACGGCCGAAAGTATTCCAAAAACCATATTACAGCAAGAACGTGCATTAAAGGTCGAAAAGCTGAGACGCGCAGCCACGTTGACTGTTCGCGCAAGGTCTTTAGACGGCCGCGCAACGGCGCTGGCGACCGCGAATGAAATCGCCGCTGTACTGGCTGGGTCGAGCGAGGGCGACGAGCTTGCGCTGATACAACGAGCGACCGAAGCGATCCGCCATGCCGCCGGTTTTGGCGACTCGCTCGACAGATTAGGCGCGCAAATCAGGCAATTTCTCGGCCAGGCCGGCAAGATCATCTTGAACGTCGACGACACGCTGGGTTCCGTCGTCGAGGATTCCGCCGCCCAACTGGAAGAGCTTGTCGAGCGTTTGAATGGGGCAGCGGCGGATGAGATCCAGGAGATCCAACAGGAGATCCTCGATCTGCAGTCCATCAACGTGGCGGGCAACAACCTGATTACCGCTCTGCGGGACATGCGAGCGATCTTGGCGGACTTGGAGCGCACCGAGAAAGAGGACAAAGTCCAGCGCGCCGCAAAGCGATTTGTGGCGTTCGACAAGCGATTGCCGCCCCTGCTCTCGAAACTGCCGACCACCGGCGACTACGAATATCTGCCGACCGCGGTGGAAAAGTTTCGATCCATTTCCTCGACCTTCGCGCTACGCTCCCGGATGCTAATGGAGTCCAAGCGCCGCGATGAGAAAAGCGTCGAAGCCGCCCAAGCGCTCACCGCACTCACCGATTTGTTGTCTTCGGCCGCAGTCGCCTCGGCGGAGGTGAGCGTCGAAAGCGCCAGGTCCACGGCGGGAGCCGCTGGGGCGGTCATAACATCTACGCTGATCGCGTTGGGGGCCGTGTTCGCCTTCGCGGCGCTGCTTTATTTGGCTGGATATCGCGGCGTGCTGGTTCCTCTAATCATGATCAATCGCGCCCTCGAAGCGCTCACCCGGCGAGGAGACAGGATCGCCCTGCCCGCGGGGAGATTGAAGGAGATCGGCGCAATTCAAATGTCGATCGAAAGCTTGGAGAATTCACTGACCGAGGCCGAAGTTCTCCGAGTGGAACGGCTAGAAATCGAAAAAAAGGCACAGCAGGACGAGCAGCGCCGAATTGAGGAAAGGCGAGCTACGGAAGCCAAAGTCGAGGCCGAGAAGCGCGAGGTTGAGGAGCGTCAGCGCCGCGACGAGGCGCGCTGGGCCGAAGAGAAGCGTGAGGCCGAGGATCGTCAGCGACGCGAAGATGCGAAAAGGGCCGAGGAAAAGCGCTTGGCGGAGGCCGCCGAGGCCGAGAGATTGGCGAAAGCCCAGGCCGAGCAGGAACGTCGCGAACGGGAGGAAATCGAGCAGCAAGCCGCTCGGGTGGCCAAGGAGGACGCGCGCGAGGCGGCCGAGGCGGCGGAACGCCAGAAACAGGCCGAGGAGCGCGCCGAATTGCTGCGCGAACTGACCGACGGGTTCGATCGCGAGATGTCCAAGGCGCTCGGGCACCTGTCGTCATCATCGGACAATATGCGGACCACCGCGAACAGCATGTCGTCGACGGCCGAACAAACCGCCAACCAAGCCATGGTCGTCGCCTCGGCGGCGGAGCAGACCTCGGCCAACGTCCAGACCGTCGCCAGCGCGACCGATGAGCTGTCGACCTCGATCCAGGAGATCAGCGGCCGGGTCGCCGAGAGCACGCGAATTGCCGAAGGCGCCGTAGACGAAGCCCGGCGAAGCAACGAACGGGTCGTGGGCTTGGTCGTGGGCGCCCAGAAGATCGGCGAAGTGGTCGGCCTGATCAACGACATCGCGAGCCAGACCAACCTGTTGGCGCTCAACGCGACGATCGAGGCGGCGCGTGCCGGCGATGCGGGCAAGGGCTTCGCCGTGGTCGCGACCGAGGTAAAGTCGCTCGCCGAGCAGACCGCAAAGGCGACCGAGGAAATTGCCGAGCAGGTCGAGGCGATCCAGGGCGCGACCAACGAGACCGCCGACGCCATCCGCGGCATCGCCAAGACCATCGGTGACATCAATGAGATCACGACGACGGTTGCCGCCGCGATCGGGGAACAGGGCGCCGCGACCGGAGAGATCGCCCGAAGCGTCCAACAGGCGGCCGCGGGCACGGTGGAAGTCTCGTCCAACGTCGGCGGCGTCAATCGGGCCGTCACGGAATCGGGCGAAGCCGACAAACAGGTGCTCGGCGCAGCCGACGATCTGAGGCGACATGCCGATGGGCTGCGTGTCGAAGTGGACTCATTCCTTGAACGAGTCCGGGCGGCCTAATCAGTGTGACCTCAGCTATCTAATACCAGCGAACCGATGAAATGACTCTGTGGGATTCCCATCGGGTTTGATTTGTGATTCTCTGCCTTGGCACAAGATGTTGAGGTGGGGAGATGGCGGGTCTCAAGATACGAGACGATTTGACGGCGGACGATCTTCGGCGGTGGGCGCGTTGCGCGGCCCGGGGACGGCCTGCCGCGCGGGCCTATGCGATCGCGAACGCACTCGATGGGATGAGCCGGGCGGATG
>JAKZTB010000218.1:0-10243 GCA_047517345.1 Alphaproteobacteria bacterium | reverse complement strand
ACATGGGGCACCTCAAGAGCAAATTCACCACCCCAGAGAATCACAGCTGATTCAGCTCTTCAAGAGGGGGCGCCGGATAACCGATTCATCCGACTCATAAAGTCCCCGGACGGACACTTAGGTTCGTCGAAACGTTTGCTGCGGATCGGTCATTGTTCGGCAAGGAATCGAACGCGGTCTCCATGCTAGCGCGTTACCGGGATTCGTCGAGATAGTCCTTGAGCGGCTTCATCGCGCGGCAGACGCGCGCGGCTTGCTTCAGAAATCCCGGCTGTAAAATCCGCGAATCGTCGAAGTGGTGCCGGGCCAGGTAGCTCTTGTGCCGCAACAAAGCGATGTCGGGATGGTCCTTCGCGTAGCCGCGCGGCGCGGTCTTTACGGCCTCGCCCTGCAGTTCGCCGAATGTCGCCTTGAAGGTCCGGTTGGAAAGGATTTTTTTCAGCTTGCCGCTGTTCAAGACGATGCGGTCGCGGATCGCGTTGAGCCATTCCGGTTCCGGGCGGAAAGCGCCGCCGCTGATGCGGCAGAGGCCCGGCTCGACATTCAGGTAATACCCGGTACGCAGATGCAGGCCCTTGCTGCCGCCCGGCAGGATGCGGGCGCCGAAATTCGATTTGAACGGCGTCTTGTTGTTGGAAAACCGTGTGTCGCGATAGATGCGGAACATACAGCGCCGCGGGTCCATGCCGGTGACGCTGTCGTCGAATTTCTCAATCTCGATCAGCCATACGCCGATGAACGAGTTGAAATCGGCCCGCGCCATTTCGTACCGGTCGCGGTTGTCCTCGAACCAGTCGCGGTTGTTGTTCCGGCGCAGGTCGGCGATGAATTCGAAGGTGGCGGTGTCGAGATGCGGCATGGAGTCGTAGCGGAAGATCTCAGAGCCAGACTCTAAGCGTAACCGTCCATCGCGCCGTTGGGGAAGTCGTCGAACGGTTTCATGGTTTTGAAGGTTTTCGCCGCGTGTTTCAACAGGTTGCCGGAAAATACCGTCTCGTCCGCCATCCGGTGCACGGCGAGCAAGCTCTTGTACCGCAGCAATGCGATCTCCGGATGGTCTTTGGGGTAGCCTTTCGGGGCGGTCTTCAACGTTTCGCCTTCGATCCCGCCGAACGCCGCGCGGAAGGCCTTTCCTTTTAGAACTTTCTTCAAGGCGGCGGCGTCGGTATCGATGCGGTGACGGATCGCGTTGATCCAGATTGAAGGCGGTCGGTGCGCGCCACCGGCGAGGAAGCAGTTTCCGGGTTCGATTTGAATGTAGTAGCCCGCGCGTTGGCGAACGTTCTTGCTCCCGCCGGTCAGCATGTGTGCGCCAAGATTGACCTTGTAGGGCGTCTTGTCCTTGGAAAACCGGGTATCGCGGTAGATCCGGAAGACGCACTTTTTCGGATCCAGCCCGGCGACGTTGGCGTCGAACGCTTCGATCTGCGGCAATAGGGCCCCGATAAAGGATTCGAAGTCGGCGCGCGCCGCGTCATAGCGATGCTTGTTGTCCTGGAACCAGGTCCGGTCGTTGTTGCGTTTCAGGTCGGCCAAAAATTCGCCGGTCGCCGGATCGAGATGGGTCATCGTTACAGTGTCCTCGTAAAGACGAGCGCCATGTTTGCGAGCTCTTCCCATGCCGCGCTGCCACTCTCGTCAACGACAAACCAGCCTTTCAGCGGTCCTTTGGTCTTGAACGGATTCAGCGGTTCGAGTTCGGCGCGCTCGAATGCGATAGGGTCGAAGTCCGGGCCGAGCCGAAAGCCCATCGCTTCCTTGGCCTGAAACGCAAATACCTTGTCGCCGTACTTCAACCCGGGCGAACTCATCATCTTGCCCAAGGACACGTTGCTGTCGTCCGCAGTCAGCGTGGCGACAATACGCTCGAATTCCGATTTGCCTTCGTCGGTCATCGATCGGCGCTTAAAGCCCAATTTGGGCCAGAATTTTGCGGGTCAGCGGATCGTTCGGATCGACCAAATTCTCGATGACCGTGAAATGGTTCGCACCGCTGGATTCCATATATTCGATACTGCCGAGTTTACCGCGCCAACTTTCGCAAAAGATTTTCGATTGACGGCGGAACTCGTCGGTTTCCGCGCCGCCCACCGCAACCGTCATCGGCATGTCGTGACCGGGCGTCATCTTGATCGGGCTGTTGCGCGCGGCGCCTGCGGCGTCGAGATGGACGTCGTCATTCACCGAAGTAAGCAGGATCGGTTCCAGATCGAACAATCCGCTGACCGGCGTCGCGCTCTTCAACATGTCCTTCGGCAATCCCGATTCGCAGGACGGCCAATCGGTCGCCGCCATCGCCGCTGTCAGATGTCCGCCGGCGGAATGACCGAAAACGTGGACACGGTCCGGGTCGCCGCCGTACGAAGCGGCGTTGCGCCAGATCCAGGCGCAGGCGGCGCGTGCCTGGCGGGTGATTTCGTCGATGGTCACCGCCGGGCAGAGCGTGTAGTTGATCGAAACGAACAGCGCGCCGGCGGCGGCGAACGGTTCCGCCACGAAGGCGTGGTCCTTCTTGTCCAGCGCGCGCCAATAGCCGCCATGGATGAAAATCAATACCGGCGCATCGTCCGACGCTGGCCTGAAGATATCGAGCGTCTCTTCCGCGCGCGGACCGTAGGCGATATCGCGCGCGGAATCGCTTGCCTCGTAATACGCCGTGCTGCGCGCCACCCAGCGCGCCAGGATCTCGTCGGTGTTCGGCACGGACAGGCGCGGCCCGTACTGATATTCAAGCGCCTCGGAATCGTAGTCGCGATACACGGCTTTGCTCATCGGTTCCCTCTCGTTACTCTGCTCCGTGAACGGCGCGCATTATGGCAAAAACCACAGAGGTTTGCATGCGGTTGATTACCGAACCGGAACGTCAGGTCCCGGTCGTCGCGGAAACCGAAGTGTTGGTGCTCGGCGGCGGCCCCGCCGGCATCGCGGCGGCGACCGCAGCGGCCCGGACCGGCGCCCGGACGATGTTGCTGGAACGCTACGGTTTTCTAGGCGGCATGGGCACGGCGGCGATGGTTACCAATTTCTGCGGCCTGCACGCCTGCATCAACGGGTCGATCCAGCAGATCGTGCACGGCGTCGCCGACGACATCCTGGAACGGCTGGCGCGCCTCGACGGGCTCAAGGAACCGCACGAAGTGAAGGGGCCGGATGGCCTGAAGACCGGGGCGCAGGCTTATGATACGCCGGCCTACAAGGTCGCGGCGGACGATCTTTTGTTGTCCGCCGGCGTCGACATCCGCTTCCACACTTTCGCCGTCGACGCGATCATGTCGAGCGGCAGCATCGACGCAATATTGATCGAAACCAAATCGGGCCGGGCGGCGATCGCAGCGGAAATGTTTATCGACTGCTCGGGCGATGCGGATTTGGCTGCCTGGGCCGGCGCGCCGTTCGAGAAGGGCGGCGTGGACGGGTTCATGGCCTATCCGACGATGATGTTCCGGATCGCCGATGTCGACAGCGATTTGGCCATGGCGGAAGGACGCCCGAACCTCAAGGCGTTGATCGCCGAAGCCAATGCGAGCGGCAAATACACGCTGCCGCGCAAGGCGGGCATCATCAACGCCCAGGCCCATGAAAATGAGTGGCGCGCCAACCTGACGCAGATCAGCCGTGACGGCGCGCCGGTGGACGGCTCGGATTGGAACGATCTCGGCTTTGCGGAAGTCGAAGGCCGGCGGCAGGCCATGGAATATTTCCGGTTTCTCAAGGACATGGTGCCGGGTTTCGCCAAAGCCTACATGCTGGAGTTGGCGCCGCAGATCGGCATCCGGGAGACGCGCCGCATCGTCGGCGCCTATCAGTTGACGGGCGAAGATGTACTGGAGTGCCGCGATTTCGACGACAGTATCGGGTGCAGCGGCTGGCCGCTGGAAACCCATGTGCTGGGCGATGTCGAGTGGCGGTTTCTCGGCGGCCGCGGCTACCATCAGATACCGTTCTCGACGACCCTGCCGACCGGCGTCGACAATCTGCTGGTCGCGGGACGTTGCGCCTCGACGACCCAGGAAGGCCAGGCGTCGTTGCGGGTAAGCGGGCCGTGCTTCGCCATGGGACAGGCGGCGGGTACGGCTGCGGCCATGGCGAGGAAGTCGGGTGAGACGCCGGCCAAAATCGACGTCGCGGCGCTGCAACGGCAGTTGATCGCCGACGGCGCCTTCATCGGCGACGAGGGAGTGTAACAACGATGCCGTCATTCAAGGAACTGCGTCCCTCCGCGCGTGCCGGCGTATTGGTGCCGACCTCGAACCCGACGGTCGAACCGGAACTCAACTATCTCGTCGGCGACGATATCGCGCTCTACGCCGCCCGCTTTCCCTATACGCCGGCATTGGACCTGGAACAGCGCATCGAGGGATATCCCGACGTCTTTCTCGCGTGCGCCAAGGCGTTCGGGGCCCTTGAGTTGAACGCCTACTTGGCGGCGATGACGGGCGCATCCTACGGGCTGCTCCGTGCCGGCGACGATGCGTTGTGCGAGAAGCTGAGCGCTGCGACGGGCACGGTATCGACGACGGCGTGCCGGGCGATCCGATTGGCGGTAGAAGCCTTGGGCGCGCGGAGGGTAGCGTTGATCTCGCCCTATCCCGATTGGCTGACCCGGCGCGCGGCGAAATATTGGGAGGATTGCGGATTCATTCTCACGCAGGTTGTCTCGATGTCGGAGGAGTTTCGCGCTTACGAGATGGAAAGCGATGAGGTAGCTTCGGCGTTATCTCAGGTCGACGGCGAGAAATGCGATGCCGTGGTGATGACCGGCACCGGCATGCTGACGATCCCAGCCATCCTGGAACTTAGAGAAAGTCTGCCGGCGACTTTGCTATCGTCGAACCTCTGCGCAGCCTGGTGGATCATGCAAACCGTCGGGTCCACGGGCTCGGAAGCTTTGGCCGATGCTTGCCCGGCTCTACAGAAGACCCTGCAATAGGGTTTAGTCGAGGATTTTCACGACAGCCTGGCGCGCGAAGGGCAAAACGACACGTACTCGTAATTTCAGCCATATTGCGTCACGGCTTCCTGGAAGGCCTTGAATTCGTCCTGGCGCCAGTTCGGGTTGCAGAAATATTCGTCGAAGGTGCCGCCGAGATCCGTAAGCATTGCAGGATCGTCCGGTGCCAACTTGACAGGTCGCTGGAACGCGATTAGCGCGTCACCGAGTTTTTTTTATAACTATTTACCTTGCCTCGTCTGTCACTTCGCTCGGCGTCGATTACTAGCGGCACGACGAGCGCATGTCACGAGTCGCCTAGCCCGGCAAGCGCCCGGCCGACGATCCGTATGCCTTCGCTGCTTACATGTTCCTGCCACTGATCTGTGTCCGGTGAGAAAAGCGATCGCATATCGGCGTGCCGCTCCTCGGCTGTTCGGCGCGTCTCCAACCCCAGGATTCCGCCCACTTTGTAGACGCCGAACTCGACATGCGCTGCGGTCAAGGCCATTTCCATCAACCGGGTCCCGAAGCCAAGCGCGAAAATATCCAAGATGGCCGGGTCGTCGATCTGTACGGCGTCGCCGTACCAATTCCGCAGACGGCGACTGGCATCGCTCTCCGTCGGATGGCACGAAGAAATTGCGATGTCGCCGTATGGCTGCAACCCGGTGTGGAACTCCAACAGCGCAACTTTCTGCGCATGTTCAATGACCTCGTCGACGATTACATCGCTGGCCGCCTCCATCCAGGCCGTGTCCGGTCCCGGCAGTCCAACCGGCTCGGCATCGTCGGCGGCTTTCTTGCCGGTGAGTTCGGTATAGGACGCAAATCGCCGCGCTGCAGCCGAAAGGACGTTGTCGCTCCAGCGTGTCTGGGTTGCCTTCTCCGGCGCACGCGCGCTTCCCGTGGCGTATGACGCCGGCAATATCGTGTGCAACATGATAAGGCCGACATCCCGCGGTACGTCGCGCTGCCGCCCCGTCGAAAGCCACTCTGTCATGATTGTCGAACCGCAATAGCCTTCGTCGCCCTTCAGACCGCATGCCAGAACAAGCACACCGGCGGCATCCGGAGAGCCGAGGCGAACGATATCGATCCAGCATTCGTCGTCCCTGCGATCGGCCTTCGGGTCTCGATATGCGGTGGTCGCCGCACCTGCGAGGCTGCAGGCGGCCAAAAAACGGTTGCGTGCCGCCATGCGTTTGGACGAAGGGTCGTTTTGTGTTTGCATCGGGCTCATTCTATCGCGGACGGACCCACTTGCCGATATCCCTGAGCGGTATCATAATTCGTACATGCGATACTTTCTGGCCTTGACGTTATTTCTGCTGATTGGCGGGTCCCCGGTCTATGCGGGGCAGGACGACCCGCGCCTGGATACCCTGTTCACCCGCCTGCAAATGACGACAGACCCGAACGAGGCGGCGCAAATCCAGGAACATATCTGGGGCTTGTGGATGTATTCCGACAAGGAGGATTTGAACGCGCTCATGAAGCAGGGCACCTTTGCGCTCGCCGCGCGCGATTTCGAACTGGCATTGGAGAGCTTCAACGCCCTCATCGAACTTGCGCCGAACCTGGCTGAAGCGTGGAACAAGCGGGCGACGCTGTACTATCTGATGGAAAACTACAAGGCCTCGGTCGCCGACGTGAAAAAGACCCTTGCTCTCGAACCGCGCCATTTCGGCGCGATCGTCGGCATGGGCCTGATCTACGAATCGCTCGGCGACCAGAAAGCGGCGTTGCAGGCGTTTCGGCGCGGGCTAAAAGTGAATCCGCATATGCCACACATCAAAAAGAAATCGGAACAGCTTGCCCGCGAGCTTAAAGACCAAAACATTTGACTTCCAATCATGAAGAATTGACCAGTGCGTTGCGGCGCATGGGGTTGTTGGGAAAAAAGGAAAAGCCCGAATTCAGACCGCTGACCGGCGGCGTGTCGTCCGATATCTGGCGGGTCGACCTCGAAAGCGGACCGATCTGCGTAAAGCGCGCACTCGCGAAACTGAAAGTGGCGGCGGATTGGCGAGCACCCGTGAGGCGCAACGCGTCGGAAGTCGCCTGGATCGAGATGGCTAATAACGTCGCTCCGCATAGCGCCCCACAGATACTCGGACACGATGCGGCCGCAGGGCTGTTCGCCATGCCGTATTACGATCCGGCAGAGTATCTTCTGTGGAAAAACGAACTGCGTGACGGTTGTGTCGATCTCAAAATCGCGGCCGCCGTCGGGTGCCGGCTCGGGAAAATACACGCGGCGACCGCGGGCGACGAAACCGTTGCGCAACGATTTGCAAACGACACTATTTTCTACGATATCCGTCTCGAACCCTATCTCGTTGCGGCCGGCCGTGCCCATCCGGATCGCGCCGATTCTCTCGATGAGCTTGCGAGGGTGACGGCGGAGACGAAGAAAACACTGGTCCACGGCGATGTCAGCCCCAAGAACATTCTGGTCGGTTCGCAGGGACCGATGTTTTTGGATGCGGAGTGCGCCTGGTACGGCGATCCAGCCTTCGACCTTGCCTTCTGCCTGAACCATTTCCTTCTGAAGTGTCTGTGGACACCGGCGGCTGCGCCCGGCTTCCTCGAGGCATTCGACACCATGTCGAGCGCTTATTTCGAGCTGGTAGATTGGGAGGACAAGGCCGGCTTGGAAGGCCGGGCCGCGCGATTGTTGCCTGGATTGTTCCTGGCGCGGGTGGACGGCAAGTCGCCGGTCGAATATCTGACGGACGAGGCCGACAAGCAGCGGGTACGGCGCGTCGCGCTGGCGCTGCTCGCGCAGCCCGTAGTGCGCCTGTCCGCAATTCGTGACTCCTGGCAAGGGAAACTCGGCTTATGACCGACAGCGAGATCAGGGACGTCGTCGGACGCCGCGTTTGGGATTCGCGGGGCCGCCCGACGGTGGAAGTGGAAGTTCGTCTCGCCGCTGGTGCTATGGGTCGCGCCATTGCGCCCGCTGGGGCTTCGACAGGCAGCGGCGAGGCGGTCGACCTGCGGGACGGCGATGAAAAATTCGGGGGGTACGACGTACGGCGTGCGCTTGCCGCAGTCGAAGGTGAGATCGCCAAGTCCTTGGCGGGCATGGAAGCCGGCGACCAGAAGGCTGTCGATATCGCTTTGATCGATCTCGACGGGACGCCGAACAAATCACGGCTCGGCGGCAACGCGATCGTCGCGACCTCTATGGCCGTGGCGCACGCGGCGGCGGCGGCGCATGGCGTGCCCCTATGGCAGCATTTGAGCGGCGCTGCCGCGCGCGCGCTGCCGCTTCCGGAGATTCAGATATTCGGCGGCGGGGCGCATGCGGGACGGCGTGTCGACGTGCAGGATTTCATGGTCATCGCCGTCGGCGCGAAGGATTACGAAGAGACATTGGATTGGACGGCGCGGGTCTATCTCGCGGCGGGTAAGCTGATGGCGGCGGCGGATGCGCTGCAGGGTGTCGCCGACGAGGGCGGTTACTGGCCTGCCTTCGACACAAATGAAGCGGCGCTCGACATGCTGGTTCGGTCGATCGAGGCGGCGGGGCTGGTACCCGGTGAGCAGGTGGCGATCTCGCTTGATGTTGCGGCCTCGGAATTCGGAATGGGCGGCCGGTACCGGCTCGGTCTCGAGGGCCGTGAATTGGACAGCGACGGGCTATCCGAAATGCTCGTCGGCTGGCTCGACCGCTATCCGATCGTCTCCGTCGAGGACCCGCTAGGGGAAGACGACGAAGCCGGCCTGATCGGCTTCACCAGGGCGGCCGGCGATGGGGTCCAGGTTATTGGCGACGATTACCTCGTCACGAATGCGGCGCGTGTCAGCTCGGCTATCGAAAAGGGCGCATGCAATGCCGTCCTCATAAAACCCAACCAGGCCGGTACATTGACCGAGGCCCGGGCGGCATTCGATACGGCGATGGCGGCCAGCTGGAGCGCCGTCATTTCGGCTCGATCCGGCGAAACGGAAGATGTTACGATCGTTCATCTCGCCGTCGGCTGGGGCGCAAATCAGCTCAAGGTCGGGTCGTTCGCGCGCTCGGAACGCATGGCGAAATGGAACGAAGGCTTGCGGATCGCGGAAGCGATCGGGGCGGCACTGCCGCCGGCTGACGCCTTTCCGTGGGGTGGATGATGGGCGATCTCAGACGCTTCTTGGAGAACACGTCGGTCCTGCTCGTGGTGATCCTGTCGGCGCCGCTCGCAGCCCTGCTCGTCGCCGTCTTCCTGATCTACTTCTACATTCTGTTCGTTCCCGGCGCGGCGGGCGCCACCGGCGAGTTGCGCGACCTCTTCGCGATGTTCTACGTCGTCATCTATCTGACGATCTGTTTCTTCGTCGTGAAGGGCACCTAGTGGATACGCTCGTTGGTACTATTCGGTGCGGAATATGCGTGGCGGTGTCGGCGGAAGGTCGGTGCGGTCCTTGTCTTCCCGTTGCAACAGAATGATGAGACGCCGGTTGCGCGGCGAACGCGGGTCGTCTTTGATCAATGGTACGCGGTCCGCGAAGCCGGTGACGCGGATGAACCGTTTCGACGGAATGCCGTTTTCCTCAAGCGCCCGGCGGCCTGAATTGGCGCGGTCGAGCGATAGTTCCCAATTGGTTTTGCCCGAGGATGAACGGAACGGTTCGGAGTCCGTATGGCCGGATAGCAAAAGCTTATTCGGCAGCCGTTCGATCACGCTTGAGATTAACAAAAGCAGCAGTTTCGTCCGCTCGTTCAATTCCGCACCGCCCGGTTTGAACATCGCGGTATCTTGCTGGTCGATCAATTGGATCTGCAGGCCTTCGTCGGTGATATCGATCTTTATCGCTTCGTGCAGGTCGCGCAGCTCGGGAACATCGTCGAGCGCCTGTTGTATGGCCGCTTCGGCGGCTTTGAACTGCTCCGCCTCGTTGTCCGATTTTCTCTCCGTAACGTTCGGTGCATCTTCTTCCAAATCGGGGACCGGCACGTCTTCCCTGATCTCCTTGTCGCCGACTTTGATTTCGGCGGTCGGCGACATTTGCGATGATGCTGTGGGTTCCTGGATCGGTCCCGGCTCGGTTGCCGAGGTACCGCCGAACACGCCTTCGCCGCCGCTTGAGCCGGTTTTCGCTCCGATCGGCAGGAAGAAGTTCGATATGCCGTCCAGCTTATCCTGGACCGACGCATTCAACAACCAGAGCAGCAAAAAATGTCGCTAACACACGATATGACCGGTCTATGTAACAGATGATCTGTCCGGTTTTAGATTTCCTCCAAATCTGGAGGAATCGGATGCGCCGGACGGAGCAGTTGCAGGGACTGAGATTGATGAAGTTCGAGGATGTCTACGG
>JAKZTB010000217.1:0-4782 GCA_047517345.1 Alphaproteobacteria bacterium | reverse complement strand
GGTTCTACCCGTTCAACGCCTTCCGCTCATTGCTCGGCATCGCGGGCGACACCTCTGCTCCAACCTATGCCGAGCTTTACTCGGGAGAGTGGCGGCACCCTACATGTAGCGGTCATGGGCGTTAACCGGATAGGCAAGACTGGATTAACGAAAGTCGGTGCGCCATGCGTTATTCACTGTTGTGTACGGTTACTCTGTTGGTAGGCGGTTGCGCTCTTCCGGTACCTCTCCAACTGGCATCTTGGGCGGCATCCGGCATAAGCTACGCAACGACCGGGAAGGGTCTATCCGATCACGCGGTCTCCGCCGTTACGGCGCAGGACTGTGCGATGCACCGTATCGCCCTCGGCAAGCAGATTTGCAATCCGATAGCGTTGGATGAAACGGTCGTGGTTCAGAAAACACCGGTGAAAACAGCGCCCGACGAACCGACGGATCGCTTGCGTGAAAGCATGATCGCGCTCGCCGAAAAACTCGATAGCGACCTGCAACCCGCGTCTGACAGCACCGAATCGTCGCTGCCCCTGGATTCCGCTCTGCTTGCGATGGCGGATACGCTGAACTCGATCGAACGAGACGGTACCCCGGCAACGTCAGCGAACGAAAAAGGCGGAAAACATTACCTAGTGATCGGTCGATATCGTGCATTTAACGAGGCGGAAATAATCCGGGAGCGTCACGCCACACTCGGCACCAAGGTTCGGATGATCCTGCACGAAGGCGACTTGCTGTACCAAGTCACGGCAGGTCCGTTCAGCCGGCCGGCGGCGGATGAACTGAAAGCGAAACTCGACGGGTCCGATCAATCGCCGCGCATCGCGCTGCTTTGTTCGGACAGTGTTACGCCAGCCCCCTGCAGTGGCGGCGCCACGCAATTGACTACCCTTCCTTTAGCCAGCGGTCAGTTCACAAAGTAAAGTTCTGCCCTTCGGTTAGCCGCCTCGCCGGTGGGCGAATACTCCGCATAAAGCGGTGCCGTATCGCCTTTTCCCTCAACCTGCAGCTTGCCGACGGGCACGCCCATTTCGCGCAGCGCCGCGGCAACCGCATGAGCGCGATTCAACGAAACCTGATAATTGATCATATACCGGCGCGAAGCATCGAACGTGTTTACGCGGCCGCTTGCATGGCCAATAACTCGTATTGTGCTCCCCGTCTGACGTTGCGCCGCTGCAATCTCACGTAAGATCGCTTGGTCGTTACCCTGCAGTTTCGTTGCGCCGTCCATAAAATAAATTGTTGCGACCTTTATCGTCTCGCCGGCCGATAGAGCCGGACCGGGTGGGCGGCTCGGCGGCGGTGTCAACGCTGGCGGCGCAACCGGCTGCCTGGCCGTCTGTGCCCGCGGCGTTACCATGGCCGGCTTGGGCGCCGGTGGCTGCGGCACGGCACGCGCCGGTTCGGACGCTCTGGGCGATTGGGGCGGCGGCAACACCGACCGTTGCGCCGGCGCCGGCGCGGGGCGGGGTGCTACAGGCTGCGCTCTCGCTGCCGAGACGCGTGGCGCCGGCGGAACCGGACGCGGCGCTGGAACGGCGTTTGTCGATGGAGCGGAGCGCGGGGCTGCCGCCCTTCGGGCAACTTCACGTTGGATTTTCTGGTCCGTGTAACGCGCGTTTTCAATGTCAGCCGCCAGTCCTTGCGCGATTTTCGACTGCTGCGACTCAAGGGAAGGCGGTCGTTTCGGTACCGTACCCAGCTTAGGATAAGCCTTGTTTGCGGTGCTGGATCCCGGCTTAGGGGCCCCAGCGGCTGGTTGCGCAACCGGCTCATCGTCCTCAAACCATGTGAAAGGGTTGACCACATCCGGGATACTTCCGCAGCCGCCCAGCAGGAAAGAGGTGGCGACCAACAACGCAAACGCGTTGCGGCGGCACAGGGCAATAGCTTTTTTTGCGATCGCGTCTTGCATTTTTGTGCACTGCAACATAATTTCAGACTATTCTAATGAGCGAGAAATTAGCCGATTCGGCTCCCAGCGGCGCGCGTGATCACAATAAGGAACCTCCAATGAGCGATCAATCGGATACCGACGACAAAAGGCCGGACGCCGCGAAGCTTGCGGAAAACATGGCAAGTATCGCCGAACGCAGCCAGCGGCTCGTTCAGGAATTTCTGGCGCGGAAAAACGGCGCGAACGGCGCGAACGGCGCCTTGGGACATGGCGATCCGGCTAACATCGGCGAAGCGTTCTTCGAAATGACACGCCAGATGATGAGCGACCCGGCCAAGCTGTTTCAGGCGCAGGCTGCACTGTGGCAGGACTATATGACCCTATGGCAAAACACGACACGCCAGTTTCTGGGCGAAACGACGGAGCCGCTGGCAACTCCGACGAAGGACGACCGGCGGTTCAGCGATCCGAGCTGGAGCGAAAACGGTGTGTTCGACTTCATCAAGCAGTCCTATCTGCTGACCTCTCGCTGGATGGTGGACACGGTGCGGGACGTCGAAGGTCTCGACGAGAAGACGGCGAAAAAAGTCGATTTCTATACGCGCCAGTTCGCCGATGCGATGGCGCCCACGAATTTCGTAATGACCAACCCGGAAGTCCTCCGGGCGACCCTCGAATCGGGTGGCGAGAACCTGGTCAAAGGCCTCCAGAACATGCTTGACGATCTGGAGCGGGGCGAAGGCAATTTACGAATCAAGATGGTCGACGACGAAGCTTTCGAGGTCGGCGGAAACATCGCGACGACACCGGGTAAAGTCGTCGCCCAAACCGATCTGATGCAGTTGATCCAGTACGAACCGACGACCGAACAGGTCCACAAACGACCGCTGCTGATCATCCCGCCCTGGATAAACAAGTACTATATCCTCGACCTGCGCCCGAAGAATTCCTTTATCCGCTGGGCGGTCGCCCAGGGTCACACGGTCTTCGTGGTCTCCTGGGTCAATCCCGACGAAAAGCTCGCGGCAAAATCTTTCGAGAACTATATGCTCGAAGGTCCCCTGGCGGCGATGGACGCCATTGAGGCCGCGACCGGCGAGTGGGAGGTCAACGCCATCGGGTACTGCCTCGGCGGGACGCTCCTGGCGGCCACACTGGGCTACATGGCGGCGACCGACGACAAGCGCATCACGTCGGCGACCTTATTCGTTTCGCTCATCGATTTCGAGGAACCGGGCGAGCTGGGCGTTTTCATCGATGACGAGCAGGTCGCATCGCTCGAAGAGCGGATGGACGCGCGCGGATACCTCGAAGGCAGCGAAATGGCGACGACCTTCAACATGTTGCGCGCCAACGACCTGATCTGGTCCTTCGTCATCAACAACTATCTTCTGGGCAAGGATCCCTTCCCGTTCGATCTGCTGTACTGGAATTCGGATTCCACGCGCATGCCGGCGGCGATGCACAAATTCTACCTTCGCGAGATGTATATCGAGAACAAGCTGATAGAACCGGGCGGCATCACGCTCGACGGCGTTCCCATCGATCTCAGCAAGGTCAACGTCCCGAAGTTCCTGCTGTCGACTCGCGAAGACCACATCGCGCCTTGGAAATCGACCTATTCCGGCGTGCACGCCTATGGCGGACCGGTTAAATTTTGCCTGGCCGCATCCGGGCACATCGCCGGTGTCGTGAACGCCGCCGGCAGCGGCAAATATTCGCATTGGATGAACGCCAAGAAACCGAAGGATCCGGAGGCCTGGCTCGCCGGCGCTACGGAACATCCCGGTTCCTGGTGGCCGGAATGGGACAAGTGGATCGCGCGGCACGGCGGCGGCAAGGTGACGGCGCGTGCGCCGGGCGACGGCGAACTCGACCCGATCGAAGACGCCCCCGGCTCCTACGTGATGGCGAAGTTTAAATAGCCGATTAGGTCATCGATACAGCCGGGGACTGTGACTAAACCGTAAGTATCTTTACAAGCGCCGTCCTTGGACGACGAGCCAGCATCTATACGGATCGGCGGACAAATTGACCATCAAACTGAAGTTGGCGGCCTAGCACCCGACTAAAATAGCCTAGTATTACAAAATGAAGATCGTAAACCAGGCGATCGAGTTCGTTCATGAGTTCCAGATAGTTGGGCTCGCCCACGTATAGCGGCATCAACGACATTTCCAGCTGGATCGCAACGATACGATCCAGCACGCGCTCGGCGCCGTGAATGACCTCCGCTTCACACCCCTGAGTGTCTATTTTAAGGAATGTGGGTTTGCCGCGCGGCTCGACAAGATCGTCGAGAATCTCGTCAAGACGTTCCGTTCTCACCTCTTCGGTGGTGACCGGTTTCGCCTTTGGGAAAGCGTCGAGGGTTGCCTCAGCCATCGGTTTCAGCGAGTTCATATCGCTCCGCGTGTTCACGTTCAGGGAAGCGGTGCCCCGCGCGTCGCTGATCGCCATGCGTGGCGCCACGGTCCATGCCGGGTCTTCGGCCGCGGCTTCTAGCAGACCGGCATATGCTCCCGCGTCCGGTTCGACGGAAACGATGGGCAGATCGAGACCCGCGGCGCGCAGACTCCGCGCATACTGGCCGACATTGGCACCAACATCGACGACCGTTCCGGCGTCGTGCAGATTTATCAGTTGGACGATGCGCTCATCGGCGCTATCGACGGGCGCGAGTTGCTTACACCGTTTACCGAAAACTCTCATGATTACTTCAGATGCCAGCGCTTTTTGTGATGAAAATTCCTTGCCTATCCGGTTTACACCCACACCCACTAGGGCTAGAATGGGCGCAAACCGGATATAGGGGAGCGCGCCATGGATGTTCTCGACCGCGCCGATCTCCCATTCCCGCATTCGCTACCCGAGTTCCAGCGACTTTT
>JAKZTB010000216.1:0-4369 GCA_047517345.1 Alphaproteobacteria bacterium | reverse complement strand
CTCTACAATGCCCAGTGGATCGTCGAAAAGAACGGCTACCTGAGCCCCGCTCAAGCACGTCAGGCGTGGCACGCCGCGATCTCAATCAGGCCCGCCGCGTGAGACAAACTTGTGTCCAAGGAACCGGGTGCGCTACACAATTTGGACGATCTGACGATCGACTATATGAACACGTCGACGCAGAACACACTCAAGGAAATCGAGCACCTGCTTCCGGTCAGGGCGGCTGAGATGATGGGGCAGTGCATCGATATATTCCACAAGGACCCGTCGCACCAGCGGCGCCTTCTGGCGGACCCGAGCAACCTGCCGCACAAGACGCACATCCAGGTCGGCGACGAAATCCTCGATCTTCTGGTCACCGCCATCCGGGACAGCGATGGCAAGTATGTCGCGCCGATGCTGACCTGGTCGATTATCACGGAGCAGGTGAAGGCGGACGCGGAAGCGTCCCGGCTGTTGCAGATGGTCGACGAGATGCCGATGAGCGTGGTGATGTGCGATACCGAGAATTTCGCGATCAACTACGTCAACAAGGCCAGTGTCGAGAACTTGAAGAGATTGGAACATCTGCTGCCGTGCAAGGTCGACGACATCATGGGGCAGAGCATCGACATTTTCCACAAGGACCCGTCGCATCAGCGCCGTATTCTGTCGGACCCGAAGAACCTGCCGCACAAGGCCAATATCGAACTCGGCGAGGAAGTGCTCAGCCTCGAAGTGGCGGCGATCCGCGACAAGCAGGGCGAGTATCTTGGCCCGATGCTGACCTGGTCGATTGTGACCGAGCAGGTCAAGGCGGACGCGGAAGCGGCGCGGCTGTTGCAGATGGTCGATGAGATGCCGATGAGCGTCGTGATGTGCGATACCGAGAATTTCGCAATCAATTACGTCAACAAGGCCAGTGTCGCGAACTTGAAGACTTTGGAGCATCTGCTGCCGTGCAAGGTCGACGACATCATGGGGCAGAGCATCGACATCTTCCACAAGGACCCGTCGCATCAGCGCCGTATTCTGTCCGATCCGAACAACTTGCCGCATAAGGCGCTAATCACGCTGGGCGAGGAAAAGCTCGATCTCGCGGTTTCGGCGATCCACGACAAGCAGGGTGGTTATATCGGCCCGATGCTGACTTGGTCCGTGGTGACCGACCAGGTGCGAATCGCGACCAACGTCAAGGACGTCGTCGACGTCGTCGCAGCCGCGGCGACCGAGATGGACTCGACGGCGCAAACCATGACGGCGACAGCCGATTCCACGAGCCTGCAGGCGACGGCGGTGGCCGCGGCATCCGAAGAGGCCTCGACCAACGTCCAGACGGTCGCGGCGGCTGCGGAGCAGCTGGCGAGCTCGATTACCGAAATCAGCCGTCAGGTTGCGAAGTCGTCCGAGATCGCGTTATCTGCGGCCGAGGAAGCAGAGCGTACCAACGAGACCGTGGAAACGCTGGCGGAAGCAGGTCAGAAGATTGGCGAGATCGTCGAACTGATCAACAATATCGCGGGTCAAACGAACCTGTTGGCGCTCAACGCGACCATCGAAGCGGCGCGCGCCGGCGATGCCGGCAAGGGCTTCGCGGTTGTGGCTTCCGAGGTTAAGTCCCTGGCGAACCAAACTGCAAAGGCGACCGAAGAAATTGCCGAACAGATCGGTGCGATCCAAACGGTGACGAACGAAACCGTGACCGCCATTACAAGTATTCGCGGCACGATCGGAAACATCAACGAGATCGCTGCCGGTATTGCGTCGGCGGTCGAAGAGCAGGGCGCGGCGACCGAGGAAATCACGCGCAACGTTCAGCAGGCGTCGGACGGGACGGCGGAAGTATCGAAAAACATCACCGGCGTTACGCAAGGCGCCAATGAAACCAGTTCGGCCGCATCGCAGGTCCAGGCGGCGGCTGGCGAGTTGTCCAACAATGCCGCGAAGATGAACGATGAAATCATGGCATTCCTGAAGCAGTTGAACGCAGCCTAACGTTTCATCGTCAAGTCAAACCGATAGCCGCCGGGCGTTGTGCGCCCGGCGGTTTTCTTTTTTTTATATTGGCGTTAATCGATCGCTTCCGAAGGCGGCACGCCGATGAGGAAAACCGCCAGCCTTCCGTTCCGAAGCGCCAATCAAAACAGCAACATACTCCCGAACGGGCTCTTAGACTGTATCCACTAGCCTTTGAAATCGTAATCGCAAACCCTGTTCGCCCGCCAATCCTGAGCCCAGGCACCGTAGGCGATCGGTTCGAGCGCTTTCGTGAACAGGTAGCCCTGAAACTCGTTGCAATCCTGTTCTTTCAGGAAGTGCATTTGCTCTCGCGTTTCGATGCCTTCGCCGATCACTTCGAGATTGAGACTGTGCGCCATCCTTATGATGGCGGTGACGATGGCGGTGTCCTCCGAGCTCGTGGTGATTTCGTTCACAAAGGATCTGTCGATTTTCAGTTTACAGACCGGAAACCGTTTGAGGTAGGTGAGCGACGAGTAACCGGTGCCGAAATCGTCGATGACCAGCCGTACGCCCAGCTCGAAGAGCGCCTGAAGCGTTTTTTCGGTGGCCTCGAAATCCGCCATGACGACGTTTTCGGTAATTTCCTACTCGAGATTACAGGGTTTGAGTCCTGTATCCTCCAAAACCTGTGTCACGTTTTCGACGAAATCCGGGCGCCTGAACTGGATTGGCGACAGGTTAACGGCGACCCGTGCCGGCAGGTCACCGCTAGCGAATGCGGGAATGGGAGATCGGCGCGGTCGAGAACATCCATGGCGCGCTCCCCTATATCCGGTTTGCGCCCATTCTAGCCCTAGTGGGTGTGGGTGTGGGTGTAAACCGGATAGGCAAGGTATAATCTTCATGAAATCTTAATCTTAATTAATTTTTACTTTAATATTGTAGAACAAAATTATTCTATTGCAAAATATTTTAGTTTTTATAAATATAAAATAATAAATAGCACAATTTTATTATATTAAAATCTAATTTACTTAAAATACTATCTATCTCATTCAATACGAAACGTTCGCTCTTTCGACGAAAAATTCGATCGAAAACTCATTGCATCCGTGCTTTCACACGACGATAAGAACGAGAACTGAATCTCTATAAAGGCGGCGTTGGAATGCAATGGAAACGGACGATCACGGTTGTCGGCTGTCACGCGGAAGGTGAAGTTGGTCGTGTCGTTACGGGGGGCGTAATGCCGCCGCCCGGCGAAACGTTATTCGACCAGAAGCAGTTTCTGGAGCACGAAGCCGACGGCCTACGGAAATTCCTGCTGTACGAACCGCGTGGCGGCGCGTTCGTGCATGCGAATTTAATCGTTCCGCCAATCAGTGCCGAAGCTGATGCGGGCTTTATAATCATGGAACCGACGGATTATCCGCCGATGTCGGGGTCGAACTCGATGTGCGTGACGACGGTTCTCCTAGAAACCGGCATGCATCCCATGCAGGAACCCGAAACGCGTTTGACGCTGGAAGCGCCTGGCGGGCTCATCGATATCGTGGCGAGCTGTCAAAACGGTCGTTGCGAGCGCGTTACGGTGGAAAATGTACCCTCCTTTGTGGCTATGCTCGACGGTTCGGTCGACGTCCCTGGATTGGGAGAGATCGCGGTCGATATCGCCTATGGCGGCGCGTATTTTGCCATCGTGGACGCCGTTGCGCTTGGTTTTTCGTTGGTTCCGGAGGAGGCTCGATCGCTGGTCGAAATTGGCGAGCGGATAAAGGCCGCGGTCGTCGAGAAGTATCCTGTCGTTCATCCCGAAAACAGCGCGATCAATACGGTGACTTTTACACAGTTTGCCGCACCGCTTGAAATGGCCGCCGACGGCGTCAAAACCGGGCGCAATGCCGTTGTCATCTCGCCCGGAAAGATCGATCGGTCGCCATGCGGCACGGGAAGCTCGGCCCGGCTCGCCGTCCTTCACGTCCGTGGAGAGGTGGATGTCGCAGAGACCTATAAGAGCGTTTCGCTTATCGGGTCCGAGTTCCTGTGTCGGATACTTGGCGAAACGACGGTTGGGCCGGAATCCGCGATTAGGCCGCAAATTTCAGGGCGGGCATGGATCACGGGCATTCATCAGTACGGCCTGGACCCGTCGGATCCCTTTCCCGAGGGATATACACTTTCCGATACCTGGTATCGTGCTCTTTGATTTTCCCATTTGCGGGGCCCGTACGGAGGGCTTGTTGGGATTGCGAAAAAATTTAACAACACAATCTGGTTTGTCGGGCTAATACCAGTGAGCGCCTGAATTGACTCTCGGGATATTCATTGATGGCGGATGATGGCGGATTGTGATTCTATGGTCTCCCACCAGATGTGGGGGATGTCATGGGATCAGCACTCAAGATACGGGATGATTTGACGCCTT
>JAKZTB010000215.1:0-6671 GCA_047517345.1 Alphaproteobacteria bacterium | reverse complement strand
TTGCTGCACCAGCGCGTAACGGTGGTCGAAATGGCCGATCTGCTGCTATCGCTGAACTGGGAAAGCGCCACGCCACGGGGAACGGTTCGGCACCGCGATTGCCTGTTCGCGCACGCCGTCGATTTGGCCAAAGGCATCCTTCCCGAACCGCTTAAAGCCGGGCTGTCGTCGGCGGCGCCGGGACAGACCATGGCCGTTGCGGTTTCCGGTGCCGACCTGACGGGACCGCGACCGGGCGGGATCGTCGAGATTGCACGGGAGGGATTTCGCGGGCGGCGGCCCGACGGCGCGGCAGTGACGCCGAAGCGCGGCCGATTTTATCCCGCCGCCTTCTTCGACAGTGACGCGATCGATACGCCATTTGTGCGCTGCGTCGGGATCGGGAAGGGCGCGATTCTGCTCGATGCCGGCCACCCGTTGGCCCCGCACAAGGTGTCGCTCGAGGCGCAGGTGATGGGCAAGCTCGGCGATTCGGCGGAGCCCGGCCGGCCGGCGGCCGATTGGATCGCGGAGCTGGTCGCCGGTCCGGGGATGCAGGCGTGCTGGCGCGGCGAGGCGACGGATTTCCTGGACGCGGATTCCTACGCGCGGCCGGACGAAGCGGCCGACCCGCAATTCTACGCGCCGCCGCGGATCACGGCGCATCTCGACAGCCGCGCGCAGCAAACAGTCGGCGCGTTCTATCGCAAGATCATTCCGCCCGAGGGTCGTGTGCTGGATCTGATGAGCAGCGCGCATTCCAATCTGGCGCGCGATCAGCGCTATGCCGCGCTGTACGGTCTCGGCCTCAACGGGCCGGAAATGTACGCGAACGGCCGGCTCGACGGCGCCGTCATCGGCGACCTTAATACGTACGCGATCCCCTTCGCCGACGGCAGCTTCGATGCCGCGATTTGCACCGTATCGATCGACTATCTCACAGATCCAATTCGGACCCTTGGCGAGGTAGCGCGGGTGCTGCGGCCCGGTGCGCCGTTTGCCGTGACCTTCTCCAACCGCTGGTTCCCGCCGAAGGTGACGCGCCTGTGGACGGAACTGCATCCCTTCGAACAGATCGGCCTCGTCGTCGGCTATTTCGAACAGGCGGGCGGGTTCAGGGATATCGAGACGGCGTCGTTCCGCGGCTATCCGCGTCCGATGGACGATCCGTATTATCGGCAGACTACGGTGTCCGACCCGATCTTCGCGGTCGTGGGGCGCGCCGTCGATTAACGTGTGCGGGGCCTTGACCCGTCACACGCTTCACACGATGCTCGCGCCGCTTCGAGACCGGGAGGAATTTCCAACATGCTTATCGTGATGCCCGACGCGCGGTTCGACGGCGCGGCGGATTTCGAACAGGCCGTGGTCGGCAATCGCGGCGAGGTCCGCGTGTTCAAGGCGGCCTCGCTGGACGACATTCCGGGCGACGTCTGGCCGGCAATCGACGGTCTCATGGTCTGGGGCCGGATCCCCTGCGACGCGGCGATGCTCGACCGGGCCGGGAACGCCCGGATCGTGGTCCGCATGGGCGTCGGGTTCGACGCCATCGATATCGAGGAGGCGGGCAGGCGGGGCGTCGTGGCGTGCAACGTGCCGGATTACGGCACCACCGATGTGGCGGATCACGCCATCGGCCTGATGCTGAGCCTGACGCGCGGCATCGTGCGCCATCACATGAATTTGGTCGACGAGCCGGTCGCGAAATGGAAGGGGATCGACACGCCCGTGGTGCGGCGCGCGCGCGGCGCGACGTTCGGGTTGGTCGGGCGCGGCCGGATCGGCACGGCGGCCGGACTGCGCGCCAAGGCGCTCGGCATGGAGGTGATCTTCTACGACCCCTACATTCCCGACGGCGGCGACCAGGCGGTCGGGTTCGGGCGCCGCGAAAGCCTGGAAGACCTGCTGCGGGATTCGGACGTCGTCTCGTGCCACACGCCGCTGACCGAGGAGACGCGCGGCATGATCAACGGCCAGGCGCTGAGCTGCATGAAGCCGCATGCGATCCTGATCAACACCTCGCGCGGCGAAGTGGTCGACGTCGACGCGGTGACGGAAGCGCTCATCGCCAACCGGATCGCCGCTGCCGGCCTGGACGTCCTGCCGCAGGAGCCGCCGGACCCGGACCATCCGCTGTTCCGGGCGCTCAAGAACCGTGACGCGTGGACCGACGGCCGGGTCGTGGTGACGCCGCACGCCGCCTGGTACAGCCCGGACGGCGCGCGCGACTGCCGCGAGAAGGCGGCCCTGACGGTGATCAACTACCTGACCGGCGGGCCGCTCAGGAACTGCGTCAACGAGCAGTATCTGGCGACGCGGCGCTAACGAACCAACCTCGTCATCCCGCATTCGATGCGGGATCCAGACAACGTTGACCCCTTACAAGGTCCCTGGATCCCTGATCGCTGACTTTCCTGACCAAATCGGAGATTTGGGGGAAAGCCGCGTCTGGGATGACATCGCTGTAATCGTTGATGGGGCCTAGCCGTCCGCCGACGCCCCGGCGTCCGCCGCCGTCTTGTACGCCAGCCGCAGGATCGCCGCCAGCCGCTGCGCCCGTTCGACGTCGCTCAGCGCGGCGGGGGCGCCGCCGTTCTTCGGTTCGGCCGGATCGTAGAGCCCGAACAGTTTGCACAGCTTGTCGAGCGCCGACAGCTTGTCGTGCATCACCAGGCGGACCGTGGCGCCCTGCGCGCTGCGGGTGATGGTGACGGCGGACAGCGCGCGGCGCTGCACCGGCGACAGTAGACCGATCCGCTTGACCGTGAGCCCGTGCGGCCCCCAGCCCAGCAGGTCGCCGATATCGGCGAAGGCGACGGAAGCCAGCTCCTCGGCGATGCGGTCCTTGCGGTCCAGGTGGCGGCTGAGCGATTTCGCCTTCAATGCCGCCAGATAGGCGGCGCAGTGCGACCGGTGCCGGACGCCCCAGACATAGCTCGCCGCCGTCTGGTTGGCCGTCTTCGATCGCGGCCGCACCTCGCGGTACGCCGCCCGGTCGCCGAGACCCCGGTCCACCGCGTGGCAGATGTCCCGTTCCAAATCCGTCAGCCCGTCGGGCCCCCGTCGTGCCGATCCCATAGGCGCCTCCTCTTAAAAAAAACGAAAAACCCGCCGCGGCGGGGCCGGGCGGGCGTGGTTCTGACTGATAGGGGGTTTCTACGAAACCGCAGGTGATTAGGCAACAACATGGTGGGGGGGGGGGGTGTGAATCAGGATTGGAACGGCGGGATGGTGTATCGTCGGGTCTCGGGCAGCGTTCAAAATTCAAGACCTGACCCCCGTGCTTGGGATCAGAATTTCGTGCAGGTGCCGTAGGTGACCAGCGATGCCGCTAATTACCGCTTTCATCGCGCTTTAGCTTGTACCTGCGCCACTTCGACTGGCCCACCAAAACAAGAACGGCCACGATAGCAACCGCTAGCAGGATCAATGGGCCAATAAAGCCTCCTACCGAGCCGTCGCCACTCGTGCCATGGGCCAACGCTGGCGACACCGCACACAGCACAACGATTGTGGCGAGGCGTTTCATGGCACCCTCCCAGATTGACAAGGTCGCAGTGTCGCATACCTTGGCAATCAAAGGACATAGGGCAATCTCGCGTGCCGCGCGCCAGATATCCTTATCGTCCATTCTCAGCCCGCCACAGCCTCACGATATGAAGGGCGTCCGACGCCCCCTTATCGGGCTCAACGTCCAGTATGCGCCTCCCCTGAAAAGAATACCCGCCGCGGCGGGGCCGGGCTGGCGTGGTTCTGACTGATAGGGGGTTTTTACGAAACCGCAGGCGATTAGGCAACAACCCAGGGGAGCTGACGGCGGTGGCGATTGCGAAGATGCAGAGGTCTCTTTAAGGGGGCGCCCCTAATCCGCGGCCTTGACGAGCTCTTCTATCGCGTCGAAACACGGCGGCCAGAAGCCCGAAAGAAAGCCGACCGCCTCCTGCTCCGAAATTTCAGAGCGATTGCCGTCGGCGTCCTGGGCCCGGCCGATCGTATAGCGCAACGCCGTCCCGGACTCCGTCGGCGTCAGGTGATAGGTCTCGGGCAGACTTATGCCGTCACGCGCCGGGTCGTTGATGCGCGTGGAAAAATAGTCGAACGGCTCCCAGTCGGTGATCCAATAGAGAAAATCCGCCGCCTCGTGCGCGCAGTGATATCCCGAGCCGGTGCCGATGCGGCCCTCGGGGCGATCGACACTCACCGACAGCATGCCTGTCATCCAACGTTGTTTCAGGTCCGGCGCGGTCAACGCCTCCCAGGCGACCGCAATCGGCATGTCGAAATGGCGGCGGTAGGTCCAGACACCGTCCGCCTCCTCCAGGAAATGACGTTCGCGCCCAGCACGGAATTTCTCCCAGGCTTTGGCCAGGTCGTAGACCTGCATCGAAACTTCGCCAAAATGCTCGAACGGCTGCGAATACGGTATGAGCGCCGACACGATCCCCATGGCCTCGACCGCCGCGTCGCTGAACAGCGCATAGCTTCGCACGCCGGTGGTTTCGCGTACGTCGGTCTTGGCCATGCGGTGAACCAGGATGACGTCCGCGCCGGAGATGTCCTCCACCGGGCCGACCCGCATCTCGTCGAAATTGCCGTGATGGGCGATGACCTTCAGATCCAGCATGCCGACATTGGCGCATGCCTGGCAGGGACAGGCGGTATTGGCGATGATGTTCTGCCGACGGGTGGCAAACGCGTTGTAGAGGTTCTCGCAGATCGTGAGAAATGTCTCACCGGAGGGGAATTCCCGCTGCGTCGAATAGGCCAGCACCGCATCCCCTTCCATTTTCCAGAATTGCATCGGTTCGCCCACCTGCTCGACCAGGGAACTCAACAGCGACTGCAATATAGGATTGGCGTGGTCCTGTTCGGAGGATGTGAGGAACTGGGTATAGCCAGAGATATCGGCGATCAGAAGATAGCCCGTATGAGTCGTCATCTCGGAACTCCAGGCAATTGAAGAACCGGCAATCTACAACGCCGGGCTCTCGGGACCAAAGCCGATTAGGCAACAACATGGGGGCGTGTTTTCGGAGACCTTTGCAAATTGGCAATCGCCGCCGCCGTCCCGCATGCTACCTGTCATCCCGCACTTGATGCGGGATCCAGGCGACGGTTGCGCCGGACGGTGTTCCTGGATCCCGGATCGCTGCCTTTCCTGCCCAAATCGGAGATTTGGAGGAAAGCCGCGTCCGGGATGACGCGGGGTGGGTGTCCAGGGCGATATCGCCATCGTTGCACGTTGTGTCGCCCCGCTGCCGGCGCGCACCATTTGCACGCGCGCGATTTGCTAATATCCTGCGTGACCCTTAACGAGCCGGCAACAGACAAAGACGGAAGGCGCCCTATCATGCTGAAAATCTACCACTCGACGGGAACCCGCGGGTTTCGCGTCATCTGGGTGTGCGAGGAATTGTCCATGCCCTATGAGATCGTGCCGGTGAACTTTGCCGCCGAATACCGCGCCACGCCGGAATGGCGGGCGTTGAACCCGGTGGGCAAGGTGCCGGTCATGACGGACGGCGATATGACGATGTTCGAGTCCTGCGCCATGATGCAGTACGTCTTGGACCGCCATGGCGGCGGGCGGCTGCAGCCGGCCACGGACGACCCGGCCTATGCGCACTATCTGCAATGGTGCTGGTTCGCGGAGGCGACCTTCGCCCGGCCGCTGGGCGAGATCGTCAACCACAGGCGCGCGTTCAAACCGGAAATCGACGCCGTCGTGGCGGAGATGAAGGGCCGGGCGACGGCCTGCGTCGCGGCGCTCGACGGGGCGCTGGCGGACCGGCCTTATCTGCTGGGCGACACGATGAGCGCCGCGGATTTGAGCTCTGTTACGTCATGCGCGGCTACCGCCGTATGGTGAGCGAGACGCTGCCCGGCAACGTTCAAGCGCATTTCGACAGGGTGACGGCGCTGCCGTCCTACGCGGCGACGGTGAAGGCGGATGCGGAAACGGGGGAGCGGTTGAAGGGGTGACGGCGGACGGGGATTTATTAAACCGTCACCGTAATTCTGTTGCCGACGAGACATCTGAAACTGAAAAAGGCGAAACCCCGGAACTCGAAGGAACGCGCAGCAAGCTATTCGTCAGACGTCGAACTGGCCACTACATGAATAGGTGCGAGCACATACGTTGACGTCGCCGTTCCAGATATCGAGTTCAGAATAGAAATTACCGTCGGCGCGTCGCCACGTTTTTTATCGAATTCGACCCGCGCTGTGATCACGTTCTCAAACATACACCGGACGCCCCAATACAGACTCTTGGTCGTTAGTACTTGTTTTTCGCCTTCGTGTGTCGGGGCATGATGAAGCGTCGGAAGGGTCCAATTTTCTGGCCTGTTTTTGACCTTTTCGATCTCCTCGATCTCAGTTTCGTCCAGGGGACCCTGGGCAACCTTGAAAACTCCCTTGTAATGCGGTTTTTTTATCGCACCGAGATTGTGAACGAGTGAATCTCGATAGACTTCGCACAGAAAACTTGCGGCATTTCTGCCGATAATCTGCCCTTCTGATACCGGTTCTTGGTCCCACGGAAAATGTTCAATAAACCTTGCCTATCCGGTTAACGCCCATGACCGCTACATGTAGGGTGCCGCCACTCTCCCGAGTAAAGCTCGGCATAGGTTGGAGCAGAGGTGTCGCCCGCGATGCCGAGCAATGAGCGGAAGGCGTTGAACGGGTAG
>JAKZTB010000214.1:0-5933 GCA_047517345.1 Alphaproteobacteria bacterium | reverse complement strand
GGACGAGCCAAGCTCGCCCGCATTTACCACAGGCCCATCAACAGCAACTTTCTTCTCAAAATTATCGGTCATGTTCCGGTCCTCCTTGGACACTTCGATTAAGCCAATTCTGTGTCCAAGGAAATCGGGTCCGACTCAATTATATCCTTTGGGCTAGTCCCGCATATAGCCGGACAATTCCGGCGTCGGCATCGAAGTGTCGACATAGGCGAACGTGCCGTTTTCGATTGCTTCTGTCGCTGCCGCGACGAGGCCGGTCATCGCCGCACGGTAGAGCGATGTCGCGAGGCTGATGCGCCGCACGCCCGCCGCCGCGAGGTCCGCCGTGGGAAAGGACTTGCCCGGAATGCCGGCCATGAAATTGACCGGTTTCGACACAGCGGCGCAGACGGCCTTCACCGCGTCCAAATCCGGCAGCCCGGGCGCCATCAGCACGTCCGCACCGGCGGCTTCGTAGGCCTGTAGCCGCGCGATGACATTGTCCAGGTCCGGATTGCCGCGCAGGAAACTTTCAGTCCGCGCGGTGAGCGTAAAGTTGAAGCCGACGGAACGCGCGGCGTCGGCGGAGGCCGCGATGCGCGCCGCGGCGCTCTCAAGGTCATAGAACGGGTTTTCCATGTCGCCCGTGAAGTCTTCGATCGAACAACCGACCAACCCTGCCTCGGCCGCAAGCTGCACTGTCTTCGCCGCGTCGCTCGGCTCATGTCCGAAACCGTTTTCCAGATCGGCGGAAACCGGCAGGTCTACGGCCTCGACAACGGCATGCGCATGGGTCAAGGCTTCTTCCCGCGTCACGCGCCCGTCGCGCCGCCCCAAGGTGCCGGCGAACCCGCCGCTGGACGTCGCCAGCGCTCGAATCCCCATGCCGGCCAGAATCCGCGCCGAGCCCGCGTCGAACGGGTTGGCGATGACGAATGGGTCCGGCCCCTCGTGCAGGGTACGGAAGCGGTCGGCTTTTTCGCTTTGCGTGGGACGCGTATCGGTCATCGGTCGTCTCCTTCTGTCGGCGCGTGGGAGGTTATGCGAAGCTCGGCCCGCCGTGTCGAGAACCTTTTATCGGCAGCGTATGAGGCCATTGCCCTTACCAGCACCGCCTGTAATGCTGGTTCGATCGGTTGGAATAACAAGAGGATGCCATGCGAAAGGAATCCGTTACGGACGCCAGTGCCTGGACCGGCGCTGAACTTGAGGCGGATCGATCTTGGGAGTATGTCCTGAGCGATGCGCACCGCATGGAGCTCGATGCGGCGCTGACCGTGGTCAAGTCGCAGGGGCATTCGTTACCTGCGGTAACAAGAGACGTCTTTCCGTTACCGAGCCTCAGCGCCGTTCTATCGAAGGTCGGCGAGGATTTGCGCAGCGGTCGCGGCTTTGCCTTGCTGCGGCGCTTCCCGGTCGAGGGTTACGAGTACAATGATATCGCGTTGATGTATTGGGGCCTGTGCAGCCATATCGGTACGGGCATCACGCAGAACGGCGAGGCCGGATTTATCCACTACGTGACCGATGGCGCACTGCAGCCGAGTCAAGGCAAGCGCGGTGTCGGATTTCCCAAGGAATCGAAACTGCATGTCGACCTGATGGACATCGTGACGTTGCTGTGCGTGCGGCAGGCGCCCGACGATCCGCCGAGCCGTGTCGCCAGCTCGACGACGATCTACAACCGGGTCCTGGCCGAGCGCCCGGACGCCGTGGCGCGCCTCTACGAAGGGTTCGAATGGGGCCGGATGGACGAACAAGGCGATGGTGAGACGGCGACGTCCGGTTACCTTGTTCCGTTTTTCAGTGACAAAGACGGCAAAGTATCCTGTCGATACAATCGCGGCTGGATCAACAATGGGTTGGTACACAAAGGCTCTGAGATGCCGGACGCCGATACGGAATTGCTCGATTTCATCGACAGCATCGCGGACGAGACGCGGCTGGAATTTCCTTTTCATACCGGGGACGTACAGTTCTGCAACAATTACACCGTTTTTCATGGCCGAGCAGCGCATGAACTCGTCCCGGAGGAAGACCGCAAGCGGGTCTTGATGCGCATCTGGCTCGATATGCCGGAATTCCGGTCGTTCGCCGACGAAGCTATCGTGCGGTATGGAATCGGCCGCCACGGTCAGCTCGGCTGGACGGCGGCCGACGTTCTCTCAGGCCGTAACGAGGCCGCACGGCCGCGCCGTTCGGACGGCGCAATCCAACTGTAGGGCTTTTGTTCGAACACCTGCTACCCGTCGCCTATTCGCTCGGCGCGGGGTTCCTGTTCGCGCTCGGTGCGCATTTCCTCAGTTTCGGGATGCGGTACGGCGATCCGCAGACCGGAACCCTGATCGATATCGGGGCGTCTACCCTGTGCTTCTGGCTGTTGCTGCCCTTCTTCATCGAGTGGCATTTCTGGCTGACGGCGGCGACCGCGATTTTCGTCGCGGTCGGTTTCTTCCGGCCGTTCCTTTCGGCCAGTTTCGGCGCTTGGGGTGTCCGCTTCATGGGCCCGACTTTGACCAGCACGGTAAGCGCGACGACGCCCCTGTTCGGTGCGGGTTTCGGTGTGTTTCTGCTGGGCGAACATCTGACCTTGCCCATCGCGGCGGGCACGGTCTCGATTATCTTCGGCATGGGACTGCTTTCCTACCGCGGCAAGGTCAAAGCCTCGTGGCCGCTCTGGGCGTTGCTGTTTCCGCTCGGCGCGGCGCTATTGCGGGCGGGGGCAAATTCTTTCAACAAAATCGGGTTGGAGATCGTGCCGAGCCCCTATTTCGCCGGACTTGTCACGTTCACGGTGGCTTTCGTCATCGCATTGAGCGTGCAAGGCGTTCGCCGGGCACCGTTTCCGAATATCGCCGCATCGCCCGGCTTATTGTGGTTTGTGACAGCCGGCGTCGTGCATGCGGTGGCGGTGACCTTGATCAACCTGGCTTTGCAGATCAGTCAGGTGATTATCGTGCTGCCGCTGATTTCCACCTTTCCAATTTTCTCACTCGCACTCAGCCTGTTCGTCTTCAAGCGTGAAGCGCTGCATGCCAGAACCATCATTGCCGTTGTGCTGGTCGTTCCTGGCATTTTGCTGATCGCCGCCTCAAGATAGCCGTCTCAGGACAGGGATAAACAAACGATGCAGATGAAGGAAATCGCGAAGGCGGTCGACGCGCGGCTCCGCTTTGCCGAAGACTTGTTCGATAGGATGGCGGCTGCGACGCGCGACGGCGACGGCGTGACGCGTCCGGCCTGGAGCGCGGCGGACCGCCATGCGGCGTCTATGATATCGGATGCGGCCGGTGCGGTGGGGCTCGAAATCGAATACGACCGTTCGGGCAATATATATGCGACCTTACCCGGAACCGACCGAGGCGCGCCGGCGCTGTTGACCGGCTCCCACCTCGACTCGGTACCGAAGGGCGGCAATTACGACGGTTACGCGGGTGTCGTCGCGGGACTGACGGCGCTGGCGGTGTTTCGCGATCTGGGTATCACGCCGCCCTGCGATATTCGCGCGGTCGGGCTGCGCGGCGAGGAAAGCGTGTGGTACGGCATCGCCTATATCGGCAGCCGTTTCGCCGTTGGGTCGATGGATGTCGCTGAGATCGACCGTTTGCGTCGGGCCGATACGGGGCAGACCCTGGCCGATCATATGACCGAAGTCGGTGTCGATGTCGCGGCTTTGCGCGATAAAGCAGCGCCCTATGTGACGGCGCAGAACACCAAGGGCTTCCTCGAATTGCATATCGAGCAGGGACCCGTGTTGGTCGACCGGTCGCTCCCCGTGGCGATCCCGACGGTGATCCGGGGCAACGCCCGGTTTCCGTTCGCGTGCTGTTTCGGCGAATACGCCCATTCCGCCGCCGTACCGCGCGAATTGCGCCGCGACGCGGCACTCGCGGTCGTCGAGCTGGTCGGCACACTCGATCGGCTGTGGCAGGAATACGAGGCGCAGGGCGAACCGGATACGGTATTCACGGTCGGGCAGCTCTATACCAATCCGGACCAGCACGCGATGACCAAGGTGCCTGGCGAATGCGCCTTCAGCCTCAATTTCGGCGGCACGACGGAAGCATTTCTCGACGCGGTTCGCGACAAAGCGGTGGCGCTCGCCAACGAAATCGGGCGACGCCGCAAGGTGGATTTCCAGCTCGGCGAATGCGTCGGGTCCAACCCGACACCGCTCGATTCGGCACTGCGCGGTCGCCTCCGAGAGAAAGCGGAGAGGCTCTGCATTCCGGTACACGAGATGGCGACGGTTGGCCATGATGCCTCGATATTCGGGCGCGCCGGTATTCCGGCGGCCATGGTATTGGTCCGCAACCAGCACGGCAGCCACAACGCGGACGAGGCCATGGAAATGGCCGATTTCGGTCTCGGCACGCAGATCTTGGCCGCGACCTTGCTCGACCTTGCCTGACGCGAAACGCAACGCCAGTTTGGGCTATGTCTACGCGATTGTCGCGTCGGTCGGTCTCGGCACGGCTGTGGCGCTGTCCCGGGCGGCCTATGACGGCGGGACGGATCCGATTTCGGTATCGACGGTGCGGGCGTGTTTCGGGGCGGTGTTGGTCGGGACGATCTGCCTCGCAACGGGACGTTCGCTCAGAGTATCGCGGCGATATAGGTCGCATCTAATCTGGCTCGGTCTTCTGATCGGCTACATGTTCTATGGCAATATCGGTGCCGTGAAATATATTCCGGTCGGGATGGCCGCATTACTGTTTTTCGTATACCCGCCGCTCGTCGCCATCATCATTTCGGTCCTGGATCAAAGGCGTCTTGGATTCTGGAAGACGCTTGCCTTGTCGGTGTCGTTCTTCGGGTTGGCCCTGATGCTGGGGGTCGATCTGGCTGCGCATGACTGGCGCGGCATCGCCATCGCGCTGGCGGCCGGCATCGGTTGCGCGGTCAACGCGGTGTGGATTGCGCGCGTGATGCGCGGCATGGACATGCTGGTCATGACTTTCTACATGACCGCGATCGGCGGCGCTGGATTGGTCTTGGCGTCCGCCGGGTCCGGTGGTCTGACGATGCCGACAAGTAATGAAGGTTGGCTCGGGGCGCTTGGCGTGGTGGTTTTCCAGGGCTGTTCGATTCCGTTTTTCTACGCCGCAATTCCGCTTATCGGACCGGAGAAGGCGGCGATGCTGAATAATTTACAGCCCGTTACCAGCATTCTGCTCGCCTATTTCCTGTTCGCCCAGGCGCTAAGCTTGGCGCAGATATTCGGCGGGGCGATGGTGCTCGGCGGCATCCTCCTGATGCAATGGCAGGATCGGCGCCAATAGCCGCGCGCGTTAGTGCGGATCGGGCAGGGCGCTGGCGTCGAGGCCGCGGGCTTCGAAGGCGGGCATCACGCCGTCCTCCATGTCGATCTGCAGCGCCTGGTTGATGCGGTTGAACATGCCGGTCAAGGTGATGCGCATGGTCAGTTCGACGATCTGCGCCTCGCTGAAATGCTTGCGCAGATCCTCGAAGACGTTGTCGCGAATGCCCCAGGCGCGTTCCGTCACCAGCACCGCGTAGTCGCGCACCAGCTTTTCGACCTCGGTGAGGCCCGGCGGGTTCGGGTCGAGGATATGGTCGATGGTCTCCGGATCGACGCCTTCGTCGACGGCCATCGCCGAATGATGCGCCACGCAATACGGGCAGGCGTTGACCTGACTGACCGCGATAACAGCCAGTTCGATCAGCCGTTGCGGCAGGTTGCCGGCTGCGCGGATATCGGTCGCCATGCCGAAGATATGCTTCAGCCCGGCCGGCGAGTGCGCATACACGGGGACCTGGTTCTCGAAATCCGTGAAAATCGCGGCGAACCGCGCGTGAGTCGGACCCGATTTCCTTGGACACAGAATTGGCTTAATCGAAGTGTCCAAGGAGGACCGGAACATGACCGATAATTTTGAGAAGAAAGTTGCTGTTGATGGGCCTGTGGTAAATGCGGGCGAGCTTGGCTCGTC
>JAKZTB010000213.1:0-6940 GCA_047517345.1 Alphaproteobacteria bacterium | reverse complement strand
GTAGACATCCTCGAACTTCATCAATCTCAGTCCCTGCAACTGCTCCGTCCGGCGCATCCGATTCCTCCAGATTTGGAGGAAATCTAAAACCGGACAGATCATCTGTTACATAGACCGGTCATATCGTGTGTTAGCGACAATCCAATGAGACAGCGCTTGCGCGGTGAGAATGTTGAGATTAAGGTACATGCGATTTCCTGCTTTCGACTGTGCTTGCGGTCATGGCGGGGCGTCTTTTTGGTTAAGATACGACTTCACCGCCGGCCGGGTATCTCCGACCGGCGGTTTTTTTGATGGCATTTGCCGAGCACTCAAGCGGCGGCGTCCGTTGCCGGGACGCGCTTTTCCGCCAGCCATTTGAGAAGGTCTTTGCCGTGATACAGAACGCGGCTTCCGCGACCATTGGCTAGCTTGATGAACGTGGGGCCGGTTCCGTGGTGCCGCCATTGCGCCAACGTGCCCGGCGTCGCAATCAACGCCCGTAAATCGTCATCGGTCGCGCGGTAGAAGGCATCGGGATGGATTTCGACGGACATAAAAGAACCTCGTACGTTTTAATTGGATGCGTACGAAGTTGGTATGATTTAGTCACCCGGTCTAGGGTATTTCTAGATTTATTTTTACCCTATTGGGCTTTCCGCATGAGCCTTCGCCCGCCGAGCCTCAAGGCGTTGCTCGTCGTCCCGTATCATATCGACCAGCATCTTCAGGAGGTCGTCGCGGGTCATGTAGGGCGGCTTGCCTCTGCTTTTTTCACGGGTGCTCCAGGCGTTCGGTTCGTGGCCGCTGTCCCGGTGGGAAAAGATACGGGTGAAATCCCTATCTTTTGCGGTCGCGGGACGAAGCGCCATCCACATTTCTATTGCATTTTCCTGCGACACCTTTTGGCGCCCTTGCTTCCCGTCATAAATCAGGTTCACCAAAAGAACCGCGCGCTTGAAGCAAAAATCCTGCCACGCGAGCCTTCGCCCGCCGCTGTTCGGCTTGTCGGGTTAAGCGGCGTCGTAAAACTCCCGTAGGCATTGCTTCGGGTCGTCCGGTGCATGTGCCCATCGCTCGGCGTCATCGTCCGCGAATGCGGCGCGGCTGGCAACGTCACTATCGAAATCTGCCAGCGCCGCCGCGCGTCCTTCCGCATCCTCGGCCACTAACTCGAAGATGATGGGCGGGGAATACTCGCATTCCTGAAACTTGAAAATGATGGGCGGCGCCTCGTCATGCATCCTCATGCGCGGCGCTCCCCGATGGCAACGATCTCGGCGCCTTGCCGCTTCCGCCTCGCCGCTGCCAGTGTCTCGGCGGCTTCGCGAATTTTGCCGTCGGCCGCCTTCGCGTAGCGTGCCGTCATCACAATCGACGCATGACCAACAAGATCGGCCACGGTCGTTAAAGGCACGCCCTCGGCGATGGCGTCGGTAATATAACTCCTTCGTAAGTCATGCGGTCGAAGGTCGAAAAGTCCGGCCAGCTTTGCGGCCTTATTGAACGCGGTTCGGATGGCGCGTTCGCCCAAGGGAACGGCGCCACCGCGGCCCGCGAAGACGAAAGGATTGCCGTGAATTCGCGCGCAGCCGGAAACGATGCTCATGGTTTCGGTCGTCGCTCGTATCACTTTTTCTCCGGTTTTCGTCTCGGGTAAAACAATGTTGCAAGTTTCGTGATTGATGAAATCCCACCGCAAGGTCCGCGCTTCGTTTAACCGGCAGCCGGTGGCGTGCAAGAACCTGATTACCGGCACGGCGGCGTCGTCTGCCATCCGTGCAAGCGCGGCGAGGAAAGCGCTTTCCTCGTCCGCTGTCAGGATGCGAGTCCGCGCCCGTTCGGTCGGCGTGGTGATTCGTCGTCCGGGGTTCGTCCCTTCGCGTCTCCAGCCCTCGACCTCAAAACAATTGAACAAGGAGCGGACCAAGGCGCGGACGCGGCTAAATTGGGCGGCCTTGTGCCAGCCGATTCCGTCCAGCATGGTCTCGACATCCTGCCGCCGAACCGCCTCAATTTTTTGGCGCCCGATCGCGGGGACAATGTACCGCGCGATTTGGTGCCGATAATTTTTCGCCGTACTCGCGGCCATTTTGTTCAAGCCCTGGCGGCGCGGAACGTGAGTTTCGAGAAACCACTTGCACCCATCGCTCACGGTCATTGCGGCCTGGGCCTCGGCACGCCGCACAATCAGGTCGGCGCCGCCGCGTTCAATTTGGCTTAGCTCGGAAGCAGCCGCCGCGCGGGCAGCATCAAGGGATAGCTCTGGCCAGCGGCCCAGGGTCAGGAGCCTTTTCCGCCCATCGCTCCGAACCCACAGGATGAACGCTTTGACGCCGCCCTTGGAGACGCGTAGGCCGAACCCAGAAATTCCCGCGTCCCAGTGAAAAGTAGTCTTGCCAGGGGCGGCTTTCAGGTTCCGAATTCGCCGCTCCGTCAATCGTGATTTAGACATAATCGAGCCTTTCATATTGGCAACAAATTGGCGGTCGCCAATATAAAGGCTAAATCAGATTAACATACAAGAACTTAATTAGCGTCTTATATGATTGATAATAAAAGGTAAATTAGCTTAGATTAAATTACCTAAACGCTGGGGCGTCAAAATAGAAAACAGACGGCTGCCGCCTCGACGTCCATATCGCGCAGTTTTCTTGCCGCGGCGCGGACCTCTTCATCGTCCAATTCACGTTCGACCGTGCCGTTGTACAGCAGCCGTTCCCGGACCTCCAAACGACGGTCGCGCGGGACCAGAGCAGTGGGCTTATCGGTTTGCAGGTCGTAGAGATGCGGCCGGGTCTGCCGGCCCAGGTCGAGCAGGTCCCGAAACCCGTCATTCGTGATCTACCCTGTCCGCGCACCGCGTCCCTGGATCAGCGCATTGGTCGCAACCGTCGTCCCGTGACCGAAGAAGGTCGCTTGCGCTTCCGCGCCGCCGAAGCGTTCGACGGCCTCCCGCGCACCATCGGCAATCGCCTCGGAAGGATCGTCTGGCGTGCTGGAAAGTTTCCAGACCGAAATGCGTCCGGTGGCCTCGTCGAGGAGGCAAACGTCGGTGAAAGTGCCGCCGGAATCGACGCCAATGCGAAGAGAAGTCATTCGTTCGTAGAAGTCATTCGTTCGTATATGTATTCGTGTGGACCCGTGCTAACCGTGCATCGCGCGCCAGACTTTCTCCGGCGTGGCCGGCATGTCGATTTCGGTTACGCCGAATTCGGCCAGCGCATCGACGATGGCGTTGATGACGGCCGGCATGCTGGCGGTCGGACCGGATTCGCCACAGCCTTTGACGCCGAGCGGATTGGTCAGGCAGGTGGTTTCCGTCGTCGCCCAGTCGAAATGCGGCGTTTCCACCGCGCGCGGAAGGCAGTAGTCCATGAACGAACCGGTCAGGAGCTGGCCGGACTCCGGGTCGTAGACGACTTCCTCGCACAGCGCCTGGCCGAGGCCGTTCGAGACGCCGCCATGCAGCTGGCCTTCGAGCAGCATCGGATTGATCACGGTGCCGAAGTCGCTGACCATCGCGTATCGGGTCACCTGGACATAGCCCGTATCCCGGTCGATTTCGACCTCGGCGACGTGACATCCGCATGGGTAATTGTAGGCGCGAGCGATATAATGCGAGTTCGCCTCGAGACCCAAATCTTCGCCGTCCGGCACGTTGGCGGCGCTGAACGATGCGCGGGCGACCTCGATCAGGCTCACGCTTCGGTCGGTGCCGGCAATCGTGAACTGCCCATTCTCGAATTCGATATCGTTCGCGCTGGCTTCCAGCATCTGAGCGGCGATCCGGCGGCCTTTTTCGACGATTTTCTCGGAACCCTGCACGATCGCGGAACCCGCGACCGTCGTCGTGCGCGACCCGCCCGTGCCCGACCCGGGACCGATGCGATCGGAATCGCCTTGCACGATATGAATATTGTCGAATGGCAGGCCCAGTAGGCTGGCGACGATCTGGCTGAAAACGGTCGCATGGCCCTGGCCATTGGTTTGTCCTGTCAGGGACACGGTGATGGTTCCGGCCGGGTCGAACTGCATGCCGACCCGGTTGTCCATGAAACCGTCCGGCTCGGTATAAACGGCATAGCCGAAGCCGAGCAGTTTTCCATTGCCAGCGGCCTGTTGCCGGCGTGCGGACAACTCGTCCTGTCCGCCAAGGACAAGCGCTTGCGTCATATTGGCTTCGAAATCGCCGCTGTCGTAGACCAGACCTGTCGGCGTGCGATATGGCATGTCCTCCGGTGCGACCAGATTGCGGCGGCGCAACTCTGCGGGGTCGAGTTCCATCTCGCGCGCCGCCTTGTCGACCAGACGCTCGACCATGTAGCAGAACTCGGGTTTGCCGGCGCCTCGGAACGCGGCGACCGGCGTGGTGTTGGTGAAAACGCAGGTCGTTTCCGCGAAGACGGTGTCGATGCGATAGACGTTGGAAAGCATGCGCGTGCCGCCCTTGGTCGGGATGATCGCCGCGCCCCCGGTGTGATAGGCGCCCATGCTGGAGGTGGTCTTGCAGCGGATCGCGAGAATCTTTCCGTCGGCATCGAACGCCAATGCGGCCTGCATGACGTGATCGCGCGCGTGATAGTCGGTCAGGAAGGCGTCGCTGCGGCTCGGATACCACTTCACGGGCCGATCGAGGCGCTTGGCCGCCCACGGAACGACGATCTGTTCGGGATAGATATTGTTCTTGATGCCGAAACCGCCGCCGACATCGGGTGTGATCAAATGAATGTCGGAACGCGGCACGTTGAGCCCAGGCTTCGCCAGCGCGGCGTGTACCGGAGCGTTGCCCTGGGTCGGTGTGTAGACGGTGTAACGGCCGCTAAGCGGGTCGTATGAGGCGACGGCGCCGCGCGGTTCGGTCGCGCCGACGACGATACGGTTGTTTACGAGGTTGATTTCGGTGACATGGTCCGCACGCGCGAACGCCGCGTCGGTTGCCGCGCGGTCGCCGGTCTCCCAGTCGAGCGCGACGTTGCTGCCGATTTCCTGCCAGATGACAGGGGCGTTCGTGTCGAGCGCACCACCCGTTCGTGTAACGGAAGGCAATTCCTCGTAGTCGATATCAACCAGTTCGGCCGCGTCCGCCGCTTGCGCCGCCGTTTCCGCGATGACGACGGCGACGGCCTCCCCGGTATATCGCGCGGTGAGCGTCGAGATTGCTGTGCGCGGCGGAACGAACAGGGGCGATCCGTCGCGATTTTCGACAGGCGCCGAACCGGCGATTCCACCGACGCCGTCTTCTTCCATGTCCGCACCGGTGAACACGGCGACAACGCCCGGCGCTTGCAATGCCGCCTCGCTGTCGATGCTGCGGATGTGGGCATGAGCGTATGGCGAACGGAGGAAATAGGCATGCGCCTGACCCGGCATGTCGATGTCGTCGATAAACCGGCCGCCGCCGGTGAGCAGCGCTTCGTCCTCGATACGAGGCACGGAAACGCCGATGCCATTGGAAACAGGCGCGGTGTCGGGCACGTGGGTACTCCTGGCTGATGTATGATCGAGATGTCGCGATGAGTCTCACGACCGTATCAGACTCGACCGTCAAGACAAGCCTAGTTACGTTGCGAATGTCTTACTCAATGGGAGAACAGCCATGGCGCAAACGATGCGACAGATGGTGGGCGCCGATCCAAGCCCGCATAGCTTGGCGAACAGCGCCGTGCTGATGATCGACGCGCAACTCGAATACGTGTCGGGGCGCATGGTGTGCGACGGGGTCGAGGTGGCGCTTGAACAGGGCGGAAAGTTGATCGCCAAGGCGCGGGATGCAAACCGTCCGGTAATTCACATACAGCATAAGGGCGCGCCTGGCGGTCTGTTCGACCCCGAAACCGACAACTATCTGATTGCGCCGCAAGTGGCGCCGGAAGGTACCGAGCCAGTCATCAACAAGGCTTTGCCGAACGCGTTTTCCGGCACCGACCTGGAAACGGTTTATCGGAGGCTTGGATGCGAATCGCTCATCATTGCCGGCTTCATGACCCACATGTGCGTCAGCACGACCGCGCGCGGCGCTCGACCTCGGCATTCCGTGCACGATCGTTGCGGATGCCTGCGCGACCCGCGATCTACCGGACGCGGATGGCGGCGTCATTCCGGGTCGCGAACTGCACCGCGTGGAGCTTGTCGCGTTGTCCGACCGATTCTGTCCGATCGCCGAGACCGTTAACGATATCGGTTAGCCGCACCGAAATTATTCCCCTGACTACAACAAGTTGGGCGCTCGTATCAGCGACCGTGGTTAATCGCGAACCGTAAAAAATCCTCTCTATTGGACCGTATTTTAACGAAATCTTTGGGATGGTCGTGGCAGAATTTACTGTCCGCTTTTCGACCGAGAAGAAATTAAAATCATGGCCGATCAAGAGAGCACGATCACACGTCGCGCTGCGCTTGGCGGGCTATTCTCCGCTGCAGCGCTCGCCGCCACCCATCGACCCATTGCCGCCCAGAACTGGGGCCGCGTCTACATTTTCAATACGGCGCCAGAGAAGGTCGAGCTGAAACTGAATCGCCGTGCCTTGCCGGCAATTATCGGCACAAAGCGGGAAGACTACTACATCCCGGACGTGATCTCTGTCGATCGAACGGCGCTCCTACGTGAATTGGTCGTCGGTGAGTTTACCGATTCGAACGATCTGCACGTCCGGTTTGCCGGGGTTGAAGCGGTTTACGAGATAGAAATCGATCCGGCAAAATATCGGCTTGATCGAGACTTACAGCTCTATGTTCATCGCGACGGATTGACGATGCTGCAGGACGGCGCGGATATTTCCGAAAACGTTCGAAAGATCGCATAAAATTGTGCTGCGTCTGTCAATGACACATAGAGATGTCCGGTTTTGTAGCACATTAAATGTCCGCTTCTTTGTGAGGAGGCCTGTGGGTAACCCGGCTTGGCGTAGCGACCGTCACGAGTCAGGCCTAGGCAAGCCGGTTATCCACGGGCCGGGGC
>JAKZTB010000212.1:0-26133 GCA_047517345.1 Alphaproteobacteria bacterium | reverse complement strand
CCACAGGCCCATCAACAGCAACTTTCTTCTCAAAATTATCGGTCATGTTCCGGTCCTCCTTGGACACTTCGATTAAGCCAATTCTGTGTCCAAGGAAATCGGGTCCGACTCAAATCGAGCATTTTCTGCAGGTTTTCGGTCCGGATTACCACGTGATCGATACCTTTGACCCGGATAGTCATGACTTTCCTCCTCATGGTGCGGTTCCTATGGTTAACAAAATTTTTACGGCTTTTTCACTAATATCTGCGATTAATTTTGTGCACATCGCATTTCGATAGCTCAACAATGAGAACGACAACTGTAACGCGAGCATGCTGAATATTAGGACTCGGAGCTATTTGGTTGGGACATTCTTGTCCGCTTTCGTCGCTGTGGGCATCGGCGCGTCTATCTTCGGCGGTGATATCTCCGCACGAAGGCTGTGGAAACCTGGCTGGACGCCGGAGAAGCCGACGCCGACCGGGTGACCGAGGCCGTTCTTGCCCGTATGGCGCAGGCCGAGGTCGAGTTGCGCGCGATCGCCCTGGAATTCAAGAACCGGAAAATTCGCAGTTTAACGGATTTCGAGGCGTTGAATGCGGAGATCGAGTCCTGGGAACTGGAAACGTCTTTCGAGTCGATCGCCTACGCGCAACGGATTTTGCGGCCGGAGCGCGCTAAATTCGAAAGCACCGTCGGCAAACCGTTGACGGTTGTCGGAAGGCCGACGGAAACGGCACCGACTTTATTTGAGAGTTATGCGGTACGGTTTTCCTCGGATTCCGAGGGGTACCTCCTGCCGAACACGGATATCGCGACCCACCCGGGAACCGCCATTGTCGCATCGACCGCCTATCGGACTCCCGGCAAGCCTATTCTCGGGCCGGCGTTCGAGGAGCAGCCGGGCCACCACCACATTCTGATCGGCATTGCGATCGAGTTGGAAGCCAGCCAAGGAGTCTTTGTCGCCATCTTCCCCCTGACGGCGTTCTTCGACGCGCTGGCCGCGGATATTATACCGGCGGGACTGCAGTTGCGTCTTAGCGAGCGCGACAACGAAGCGCGTGCGGAAAACGTATATTTACCGGTCATAGGGCCTTTGGAACCACCCCGCGGCGCGGTTAAGACCTTTTTGAAACGCGTCACGATGGGACAAGCCCGCTGGGAGTTGAATTGGGATCTCTACGAAATTTATCTGGGCGGGCCGAAGGTTGGTATTGCGGCCGCGCTGCAGTTCGGGGGATCGATATTCACGCTGATGGTCGCCGGTATGATCGGATTCCTATCGCTTCGGAATCTTCGAATTCAGCACGTCGTCGAGGCGCGCACCCGCGCGCTGACCGACGAAGTCGCCGAGCGCAAGCGCATGGAGGAAGCACTCACCGAAAGTGAGGATCGTTTCCGCGATCTGGTCGTAGGCTCCATCGAAGGCATCATGATCCACCGCGGCTTCAAGCCGCTGTTTGTCAACGGTACCTATGCGGAAATATTCGGGTTCGATCGCTCCGAGGAGGTGATGGCCAAGGATCAATTTTTCGATCTTATGGCGCCGCACGTAGCCGCGAGGGCGAAGCGCTATGCGGCGGCGCGGATGCAGGGCCAAGACGGCCCCGTCCGAGTACGAATACGAGGGCGTGAAAAAGGATGGATCGACCATTTGGCTGGATAATCGCGTCCGCGTGATTTCGTGGCAGGGCGAGCCCGCGATTCAGTCCACCGTCGTCGACATCACCGAGCGCAAGCGGGCCGAAAGGGAGCTCGAGGAAAGCCGCGAACGGCTTCGGGCGGTCTTCGAGAACACCCCGGTGTGCCTCAACCTGAAGGACACGGACGGCCGTTACATACTGGTCAACAAACCATACGAGGAGTGGCTCGGCCAGCCGGCGGAAGAGATCATCGGCAAGACGGCGAGCGAATTCCTGGACCAAACCGAAGAGGTCGAAAACCTGACTCGGTCGGAGTTGCAGGTTCTGGAAACCGGTCAGGTCATCGAGAGTGAGATTCGCGTCCCGAGACCCGACGGAGTCGTTTACGACCGCATTCTCATCAAGTTCCCGGTGAAATCGGCGGACGGCTCGATTACGGCGATCGGCACCGCGGCCATCGACATAACCGACCTGAAGCGGATCGAGCGCGAATTGCGGGACGCCCGCGACGATCTGGAAGCCCGTGTCGAGGAACGGACTCGCGAACTGACCCAGAGCGAAGACCGTTTTCGTCATGCCTTTGAAAATGCACCCGTCGGCATGGCGCTCATCACGCCGGACGGCAATCGGTTCAAGCTGAATCAGGCGTTGGCGGATTTCCTCGGCTACACCGTCGAAGAACTGACCAATACAACGATGACATCGACCAATGCGGACAAGGCGAAGCTCGATGAAAGCATGCGCCTCCGTCAACGGGTACTCGACGGCGAAATCGCGACCTACCGAAACGAACGGACCTATCGCCACAAAGACGGGCACACAATTTGGGGCGAGGTTTCCGGTTCGCTTTTCCGCAGCGAAAGCGGCGACCCGGAGTACTTCATTGCCCACACCGTCGACATCACCGATCTGAAAAACCGCGAAGAAGCCTTGCAGGAAAGTGAGGCGAATCTTCGGGAAGTTTTGGAGAAAAGCCCCATGGGTGTGTCCGTGTTTACCAACGCCACGGATGGCACCCGGATCACGGGCGACCGGTTGTTCGTCAACGAAGCGCTCGTCGAGATGTTCGGCTTCGCTTCCGCCGAAGACATGCTTGACGCCGATATCTCTGACAGTTGGGTCGATCTCGATCAATTGCGGGCGGTCGAGGAGGTTACAGCCCGCCAAGACGAGTTGGTCGACTTCGAGGCCCTGCGCCGCCGCGTGGACGGGACGAAACGGTTGATATCGATGCACTCGCGTCCGGTTTGGTTCGATGGCCAGGCCTGCAACATGCTCTGGCATGTCGACATCACCGACCGCATGCGGACGGAGGCGCAACTCCGCCAATCGCAAAAGATGGAAGCGGTAGGCCAATTGACGGGTGGCGTGGCGCACGACTTCAATAATCTGCTCGGCGTCGTCATCGGCAACCTCGATTTTCTGACGGAGGAACTCCAGGACAATGCCGAACTGCTCGCCTTCGCGAAGTCCGCGACGGACGCCGCGATCAACGGCGCGACATTGAACCGCCAGCTTCTCGCTTTTTCGCGCCAGCAGCCCCTGTCGCCCCAGGCGATCGACTTGAACGAAAACGTATCGGCGATGCTCGGGATGCTGCGGCGGGCGCTCGGCGAGACGATCGAAATCGAAGCGAATCAAGGGAGCGGGTTATGGGCGGTCGACGTCGATCCGGCGCAGGTGGAAAGCGTGCTGCTCAATCTTGCCGTCAACGCCCGCGACGCGATGCCCGCGGGCGGTAAGCTTTCCATAGAAACGACGAATGTAACACTCGACGACGACTACGTGGCGACGCAGACGGACGTCACGCCGGGCGATTATGTGATGCTTTCGCTGACGGATTCCGGGGTGGGCATGACGCCCGAAGTCCTGGAGCGCGTTTTCGAACCGTTCTTCACGACCAAGGGCGTCGGCGAAGGGTCGGGGCTTGGCCTTTCGATGGTGTTCGGCTTCGCCAAGCAATCCGGCGGCCATGTCACGGTCCATAGCGAGGTGGGCGAGGGGACGACGGTGCGGTTGTACCTGCCTCGTGCGCAGCGAGAGGTGGCCGCGACGGCAGCCGATTCCACGGATACCTATTTGGCCGAGGGCGAAACCGTGTTGGTGGTCGAGGATGATTCGGACCTCAGGGCTTTGGTCGTCGCGATGCTGGAGGATCTGGGTTATTCGGTCCTGCAAGCCGGCGACGGAAAGGCGGCCCTGGAGGCGATGGAACGGGTGGTGCGGATCGACCTCCTGCTCTCGGACGTCGTGCTGCCCGGCGGCATGAACGGCCCGGATATCGCGGCAGAGGCCGGTAAGAAATTGCCGGGGATCAAAACCTTGTTCATGTCGGGTTATCCGCGAAACGCCGTCACGCGGCAAAGCCGCTTGGACGAAGGCGTTCTCCTCCTCGAGAAACCGTTCCGCAAAGACGCTGTCGCACAAAAACTACGCGAAGCGCTCAGAGCCGTTTAACGACAACTGCCGGCGACCCTACCGCGAACGGGCAGGCTGGGCCGGCGCGCTTTAACGGTAGCCGGCGCGCGGTATTTCCTGCAACAGGTTACTAACGGTCAGCGCCGCCTCGCCATTGTCTGTTTCGGGGTGGCGTTTGCGATAGGCGTCGACCGCCGCGAGGAATGCGGGATAGACGAGCGCCCCATCTTCGCGCCGTTCGATATAGGCGAGCGCGATCGCGCGCAAATCGTCGTCATAGGTCGTCATGCTGGTCATTTCCGTGTCTCCCACTGATTCAACCGATACGCCACCGAAAAGTCGTAGAAATCCAGGCAATATTCATGCCATCGCCGGCGCGATTCGTAAGCGGATGTTCGAACGCCCGTAGGGTGGCCAGCGCATCGTCGAAGGGCTCCGAATGGCGGGCATCCCTGAAAAATAGGCTCCTCGGCAGGCACGCCGGAATTGCGAACGGCGGCCGGTCGATAATTTGGGTCGAACCCGGTCCTGCGGAGGTCGGGCCGATCGCGTTTGGAGCGGAAGGTAACCCAGACCTGATTCACCAAAAAGCGGACACTCCCTTCGTTGGCATTCGAACGCCCGGCGCTCGGCAACCGCTATCTCAGCGGCCGCGGCTCACCACTCTTGGCAGAATCGCCAGCCTTGGCAGAATCGATTGAATCGCCCCTAATGGCTTGGCGTTCCGGGTCCCTCGGTTCGCGAGAGGGGGACGCTTCCTTTGACCGAACCGCCACAACCGCCGCCGCAATCGCTGTCCCGCGCCGTCCTCTGGATGCTGGGCGCCGTCGTCGCTTTGACGACCATGGCCGTGGCGGGGCGCGAGCTGGCGGCGGTGATCTCGATATTCGAGATCATGTTCTTCCGCAACCTGATCTGCCTGCTGATCATCGTCGCCTTGGTGTGGCGCGCCGGGCGGCATCTTTTCGTCACGCGGCGGCCGGCGCTGCACGGGCTGCGCAACACGGTGCATTTCGCGGCCCAGGCGGGGTGGTATTTCGGGCTCGTCCACCTGCCGCTGACGGAAGTCTTCGCCATCGAGTTCACCGCGCCGATCTGGACGGCGATCCTGGCGGCGATTTTCATCGCCGAGCGGCTGAACGCGGTGCGTATCGCGGGGACGCTGCTGGGCTTCATCGGCGTGTTGATCGTGCTGCGGCCCGGCATCGCCGCCGTCGATCCGGCGGCGCTTGTGGTCCTGGGCAGCGCCATGGGATTCGGCGCCATGTTCGTCATCACCCGCTCGATGGCCGCCAGCGAGGCGCCGCTCACCATCCTGTTCTACATGAACCTGGTGCAGCTGCCGCTCGCCACCGTCCTGATGCTGCCGGACTGGACCGTGCCGCCGGGCCCTCTCTGGCCGTGGATCGCGGTGACCGGGCTGGGCGGACTCGCGTCGCACTACTGCTTCGCGCGGGCCTTCGCGCTGGCCGACGCGGCGCGGGTCGCGCCGGTCGATTTCGTGCGCCTGCCGCTCGCCGCCGTCGTGGGGTATCTGCTGTACCAGGAGCCCACCAGCCTGTTCGTGTGGCTCGGCGCGGCGGTGATCATCGTCGGCAACATCATGAATTTGCGCGGCGACCGGGCGCGGAGGTGAGAGGCCGCGATCCTGTCGGCCCGGCCGCCGCCCCTTGCTTCCGTCCCGCTTTCGTCCGAAAATTGCAGGACCGGACAAATATCAGGGTTGGACCCATGAAACAGGTCAGGATTCCCGCCGCGTTCATCCGCGGCGGGACCAGCAACGCCATCGTATTCCACCAGCGGGACCTGCCGGAGGACCGGGCGCAGTGGGACCCGATCTTCCTCGCCGCGATCGGCAGCCCGGACCCGAACGGGCGGCAACTGAACGGCATGGGCGGCGGCATCTCGTCGCTCAGCAAGGTGTGCGTGGTTGGACCGTCGAGCCGTGCGGATGCCGACATTGACTACACGTTCGCGCAATGCGCGGTGCGCGATGCGGCCGTGGACTATGCGGGCAATTGCGGCAACATGTCGTCGGCCATGGGGCCCTTCGCGGTTGATGAAGGGTTGGTCGATGTGACGGGCAATGAGGCGCTGGTGCGTATCCATAACACCAACACCAACAAGATCATTCACGCCCGTTTCGCGGTCGATGACGGGCAGGCGGCGGTCGACGGGGTGCTGGAATTGCCGGGGGTGGCCGGGACAGGATCGCCGGTGCGCATGGAGTTCGTCGAACCGGGCGGGGCGGGGACGGGCCGGTTGCTGCCGACGGGGAACGTGGCCGATACCTTGGAGGTCGCGGGGCACGGGCCGGTCGAGGCTTCGCTGGTCGACGCGGCCAATCCGGGCGTGTTCGTGGCGGCGGCCGATCTGGGGCTGGAGGGCAACGAGATGCCGGCCGACCTGGACGCGGATACGGATTTGATGGCGCGGCTGCAGGCGATCCGCCAGGCCGGCGCCGAAGCGATGGGGCTGAAATTCTCGCCGGCGCTGCCGATGATCGGCTTCGTGGCGCCGCCGAGGGATGCCGGCCTGCTGTCCGGCGAGACGGTGCCGGCTGCGGACGGCGACTTGCTCGGCCGCATGGTGTCGATGGGCAACATTCACCGCGCCCTGCCGTTGACCGGCACCCTGTGCATGACGGTGGCGGCGCGGATCGAGGGGACGGTGGTCAACCGGGCGGCGCGGGACGGCGGCGCGGCGGACGCGGCGCTGCGCATCGTGCAGCCGTCGGGCGTGATCCATTGCGCGGCCGAGGTGGCGTTGCGGGACGGGGCGTGGCACGCGGCCAAGGCCGGCGTTCTGCGCACCCAGCGGCGGCTGTTCGACGGCTTTGTCTATATTCCCGCCTCTGTGGTGGCGGCGTGAACGGGAGGGGTTTTCGATGGGCGTGACGATGCAAGTGGCGGACTGGGTCGCGGGGCTGCGCTACGGCGATATTCCCGAAAGCGCGCGGCGGGTGATCCGCTACGCCACCATGGATACGCTCGCCTGCGGGCTGCAGGGGCGCGGCCAGCCCTGGACGGAGATCGTCGAACGCTGGGCCTGCGAGGGCGCTGGCGGCGGGGTGGCGTCGGTCTGGGGCGACGCCGCGCCGCGCCTGAGGGCGGCCGATGCGGCGCTCGTCAACGGCGTCGCGGCGCACGCCTTCGAGCTCGACGACTTCCATCAGACCAAGCTGCACCCGGGGGCCGTGGCGGTGCCCGCTGCCTTGGCGGTCGGCGAGAAGCTGGACTCCTCCGGAGAAGAAATTTTGACCGCAGTCGCGGCGGGCTACGAAATCATGATCCGGTCGAGCGCCGCGTTAGGTCCGGCGGACGCTAAATCAAGGGGCTGGCACATCACCGGTATCACCGGCACCTTCGGCGCGGCCGCTGCGGCGGCCTCCTTGATGGGACTCGATACGGAGAAGACCGCCTGGGCGCTTGGCCTCGCCGGCACGCAGAGCGGCGGCCTGTTCGCTTTCACCGCCGACGGTGCGATGAGCAAGCGGTTTCACGCCGGTCAGGCGGCGCGCGCCGGGGTCGCGGCGGCGGAGCTGGCCGCGGCGGGCTTCACCGGGCCGACGCAGATCTACGAGGCGGCCGACGGCGGGTTCCTCTGGGCCTTCACCGACAACGCCAAGCCCGAACCCTTGGTCGAGGATCTCGGCGCGGTCTGGCGGCTGGAGACCACCTCGTTCAAGCCGCACGCGGCCTGCGGCAGCACCCATTCCTATATCGACGCCGCGATGGAAATCCACGGCCGCTACGGCAGTCTGGACGGGCGCCGTATCCGGGTCGGGCAATGCAAGCTGGTCGACGAACAATGCGGCTACGACTACGCGCCGGGCACGGTGCTGAACGCACAGATGAGCATGCGCTATTTCGTGGCGGCGGCGCTGCGCTACGGCCAAGCGCTGCCGGCCGAATTCGCCATGCCGCGCCTGTCGGAGCCGGAAACCGTGGCGCTGGCGCAGCGCATCGAACTGGTGCACGATGCGGCGATGGATCAAATCTATCCGGCGCACTATCCGGGCTGGGTCGAGGTCGAGCGGGAAGCCGGCGGCGGCGACTTCGAGCGGGTCGCGCGCGACGATCCATCCGGTTCGATCGCCAATCCGGACAAGGAGCAGGCGATGGTCGAGAAGTTCCGGCGGCTGATGGCCGATTTGGCGCCGGCCGAGCAGGCGGCGGCGCTCGAACGCGCGGCGCTCGATCTGGAGAATAGCCCGGCACGGACGCTGGTCGGCGCGATGGCGCGGCGGTCCCGAGCCGCGGCGGAGTAGGGTTTAGAATGAGAAATTTGGGAAGGAGCGGCGCATGAGTACCATCGAAGTATCTCCCATCGCCGGTGCGATCGGCGCGGAGATCGGCGGGGTCGACCTGTCGCAGCCGCTCGACGACGCGACCTTTGCCGAAGTCCGCAAGGTGTTCGACGAACACTTGATCATTTTCTTCCGCGACCAGAAGATTACGCCGGAGCAGCATCTCGCTTTCGCGGGCCGATTCGGCGAATTCGATATTCACCCGTTCGCCGCCGGGTTGCCGGACCATCCGGAAGTCCTACCGGTTATCAAGGAAACGGATGACCACGGCGGCAATTTCGGCGGCTTGTGGCATTCCGACGTGACCTTCTACGAGCGCCCGCCCTTGGGCTCGATACTTTACGGAATCGATGTGCCGGAATATGGCGGCGATACCCTGTTCGCCAACCAGTATCTCGCCTATGAGACACTTTCGGACGGCATGAAGGAGATGCTCGACGGGATGACGGCCGTGCATAGCGCGACGCGGGTCTATGGCAACAGCGGCAGTTCGGTCAACCGTTTCGGCGCGGGTGTCAAATCGATGAAGGTCCGCACCGGGGACGATGCGGATGAAACGGTCGAGCATCCGATCATTCGTCTGATTCCCGAGACCGGGCGCAAGGCGCTGTTCGTCAATGGCTCTTACACGATTCGGTTCTCAGGATGGACGGAAGCGGAAAGCAAGCCGCTGCTCGACTATCTCTGCGCCCACGCAGCCCGGCCGGAATTTACCTGCCGGTTCCGCTGGCAAAAGGGCTCGATCGCATTCTGGGACAACCGCTGCGCCCAGCACTACGCGTTGAACGACTATCACGGCCAGCGCCGCGAGATGCATCGGGTAACGATCGTCGGCGAGCGGCCGATGTCGATCCGGGACGGCGAACGGGCGAAAGCGGCTTAGCTTCGTCCGGCCAGTTCGAGAAAGGCGGGGACCGCGAGCCCGGCGAAGACCTTCGCCGTGGGGATGTCGTCCTCGCCGTACCAACCCGCCTCGTGCAGGATATTCAACGTGCCGAGCACCTGGCCCTTATGCGACACCGGGATATTGAGGATCGATTCGCAGCCGAGCGATATGATCAACTCGTGGTCGAAGAAGACAGCGCGGATGTCGTCGGCGTCGTAGCCGATATAGGGGTTGCCCTCGACCAGAAATTGCTGTGTCCAGGGCGACGGGTTCGGCGGTTTGCGCCCCCCGACCGGATAGCTGTCCGGATTGCTGGTGTAGTACCGCTCGACCCCGCCTTCCGGGCCGTGATAGAGCAAGGCGGTGTACAGCTTGTGGCCGAAGACCGCGTCCAGCGCCGGATCCAGCGCCGCCAGAATATCGTCGGCCGAGGCCGCCTTTGCCGCCGCGACGGCGACCGCCTGGAAATGGGGCAGGGGGTCGGTTGTCGGCAGCTTGCTCATGACTTCTTCCCGTGTTCAGTGCGGCGTGCGAATGGCATCGTAGACAAGGCGCCGGACCTCCCGGCGTGTCGGCAGGGCGGCGGGGGGCATCAGTTGCGTCATGAACACGACCGCCATGTCTTCCTTGGGATCGACCCAGAAATAGGTGCTCGCCGCGCCGCCCCAGCAAAAATCGCCCTCGGAGCCGGAAAATACGGACGCCGCGGGGTCGAGCATGATGGCGCCGATCAGCCCGAAACCGATCCCGGCCATGCTGTCGCCGCCGTCCTGCAGGGCGCCCATTGACGGCAGATCGCCGGTGAGGTCGTTGCGGCATGCGGTCCACCGTTTCCGGACGCAGGATGCGCGCACCGCCCAATTCGCCGCGGTTCAAAAGCATCCGCGCGAAGCGAAGATAGTCCGCCGCTGTGGAAACCAGGCCGCCGCCGCCGGAGAGGAGTGTCCCACCGCGCAGGAAGCGGTCCGCGGAGTAGGCGCTGATGTCCTTGAGCCGGCGCTCTTTGCCGTAACCGTAGATCGCCGCCAGCCGGTGATGGTTTTCGGCGGGAATTCGAAACCCGGTATCCGGCATTTTCAGGGGCGCGAAAATTCGGTCCTGCAGTAACCGGTCGAAGGTCTGCCCCGAAATCACTTCGATCAGGCGCCCCATGATGTCGTGCGAAATGCTGTAGTGCCAGCGCTCCCCGGGGTGAAAAATCAGCGGCAGCCCGGCGGCGGTATCGACCGCCGCGGCAAAGTCGTCGCGGGCGGCGGAAAAATCGACCCTGTTGTTGCGGTAAAGCGTGGCGACCGGTTCGATCTTCTGGTTGGCATAGGTCAGACCGCCGGTGTGCGTCAGAAGGTGGCGGATCGTGAACGGTGTCCGCGGCGGTTCGGTTTCGAAATCGTCGATCCCGCCGGATCGATAGACCCGTGTTTCGGCGAAGGCGGGAATGAATTTCGCGAGAGGATCGTCGAGATCGCACGATCCCTCTTCGACCAGCATCATCATGGCGACGGCGGTCACGGGTTTCGTCATGGAATAGATGCGAAAGATCGCGTCTTCGCGTAAAGGCGTGTCGCCCGAGATGTCCATGACGCCGGCCTTGTGGGTATGGATCGTGGCGCCCGATTTGAAGACGGCCGTCTGCGCGTGCGCCAGCTTCCCGGTTTCGATCATGGTCTCGACCCACCCGTCGAGTTTGCTAAATCGGGGGTCGGTCGGTGCGTTGTCGGTTGCGGTCATGATCCGAGAATAGTCTATCAGCCTCGCAAGGCCCGCATCTGTTCGAGATACCCGTCTGGATCGACAACAACGTCGATCAGGCAAGGACTGTCGCTGTCGGCCGCCGCCGTCAGCGCGGCCTCAAGCTCCGCGCTTGTCGATACGCGCCACGCGGCGCAGCCGAAGCCGCGCGCCGCGGCGGCAAAATCGGTTCGCTGCCATGTGAATCCAAGGTCCGGCATCTGCAATTCCTGGCGCTTGATGTCGATCAGCGACAACGCACCGTCATTGAAGACGATGGTCGTCAGCTTGGCGTTTTGCTGTGCGGCGGTCACCAACTCGCCCATGCACATCATCAGGCCGCCGTCTCCCGTCATCGCGACGGCGCCGCGCGCCGGATCGTGCAGTGCGGCCGCCAGTCCGGCGGGCAGCGCGAACGCCATGGTCGCCAGGCCGTTCGAAATCAACACGTCGAGCGGCTCTTGGGCGGGCCAGAAGGCGACGGCGGAGAACATGTGCGCGCCCGCATCGACCGCCAACCGCGGCCGGCCGCCGAAGGCGCTGGTGGCCATTTTCACGATATCCACCGGCGTCATGCTGGGCCGTTCTTTGTACGCCATCGCGCTGAAAAAGTTATCCCGATGCGACTCGATTTCCAGGGCCGTCCAGGTGGAGGGCGTAAGGCTGTCCGACAGCCGTTCCACGGTCCCTGCGATCGGGCCGTACAGACCGCAGGCGGGCTGCGTGTAATGTTTTTCGTGACGGACCTCGCCGATGTCCAATACCGGTATGTCGTAGGCCCATGGCTTGCGGATCAGTTCGACCGGATCGAGCCCGGTCAGAACGATGAGGTCGGCGCTGGAGACGCAGGCCAATTCGGCCTGACCGCCGGTGAAGATGCCGGCGTAGTTAAGGTCCTGGTCGGGCACCACGCCCTTGGCCATGTAGGTCAGGAGCACGGGCGCGTTCAAAGCGCCGACGATCTTCCGGACCGCGGCGGCATTTTCGACGGTCGCGGCCTCCAGTCCGGCGATGACGACGGGTCGTCTGGAGTCCGCAAGCAAGCCTTGGGCTCTCTGGACGGTCCCGATATTCAGTGTCGTGCCGCGTGCGCCGGATATCGACCTGGCCGGACAGACGTCGATTTCCCGCTTCGCGGCGCCGCCGGTCAGTTCAACGTAACATGGACCTTTCGGCGCGCGGGTCATCGTCTCGATCAGCGCGTCGATCTCCGCCACGGGATCGGCGCCGTTCAGCAGACTGACGTCCTTCGTGATCGGCCCCAGGACCGCTGCCTGGTCGAAATATTGGTGCGACACATAATGCATCTCGTCTGCGCCGAAACCGTCCGAAACGAATAGGACAGGCGCACGGTCGAGATAGGCGGACGCCACACCATTGGTACTGGACGTGACGCCCGGTCCCTTGGTGCCGAGCGCCAGTCCCGGCGCATTCGACAGCAGTGCGGTGACGCCGGCCATGACCATGCCCGAATCCTCTCGCCGCGAGAGGACGAATTCGATCCCGGCGCGGCGCGCGGCATCGATCAGATCCATACTACTGCCGCCGCCGGGCACGCCGAATATCCGTTGCAATCCGGCATCTTTCAGCCGCGCAACCAAAGCCTCGACGACAGTCATTTGTTGCATAGTTTCCTCGGCCTTAGTCCTTATAGACACGGGTCCGCCAATCCGCATGGTCGTCGGTATTCCCGTGCACGATGTCGTCAAAGCGTTGCTGCAGCCGCCTGGTTTGCGGACCTGGTGTTCCGTCGCCGATGGGCCGGCCGTCGAAGGCGGTGATCGGCATGATCTCCTGGCCCGTGCCGCAATAGAACGCTTCCTCGGCCAGATAGAGTTCGGTGCGTCCCACCGGCCGTTCCACCGTTTCGATGCCGAGCGGTCCAGCAATGTCGAGAACCGTACGGCGGGTCACGCTTTCGAGAATGCCGCTGGTGACGTCCGGCGTGACGAAAACCCCGTCTCTCAGGAAGAACAGGCAGCCGCCAGGACCTTCGCTGACGGTCCCGTCGTCGTTCAGAATTACCGCGCCACCGGCCCCCAGCCGTTTGGCCTCGAGCCCCGCGAGCCGGCTGTTCAGATAATTGCCGGAGGCTTTGATGCGCGGGGGACTCGCGTTCTCGGCATTTCGCCGCCAACTGCTGACGATGAACTTTTGGCCGGTATCGAACGTGGCGACGCGCGGGCGTGGCCGACAAATCACGGAACTGCCGACCGGACCGGTCGCCAGCATCGATCCCCAATCGTCGACATAAACCTGCAGCCGGATATAGGTATCCTCACGGAACTCGTTCGCTTTCAGCGTCGCCAAGATGTCCGCTTTGAAAGCTTCGATCGAAGGCGGTTCGTCCAGTTCCAGCAGCGCCATCGAAAACTCAAGCCGCGCCATATGATCGTCGAGCCTGAAGATCAGAAGATCTTCCAACGCGTCATTCCAGTAAGCGCGATAGCCTTCGAACACCAGAGCCGCAAATGTCAGGCCGGGCGCCATGATCGAGATCTTTGCGTCTTCATAGGGCACAAGCCGATGGTTTTGCGTGACCCACTTTATCTCGGACCGGCTGTCATGCGTGGTCGTCATCTTGTCTCATTCCTCGTTCGCGGTACCGAAAAGACCGGCGCTTCGACGCCGGCCCTGGCGCATCGTAACTAATAATCACGTGGGTGATAATTCCGATAGTGCATTAGACAGTGAATAATTGTTTGGCGGACGACCTTGTGTATGCGAGAAGCACCGTCCTTAAAGTGTTCCGAATCTCGGGTTATGGTAGCAGCGAAGCGGATTGGAAAAGGAATACAGCCTACGATGGAAATCGATATCGCGACGCCACTGCCGAACGGTCCGATCGAAGGGGCCGCGGCTTGGTACGGCGCGGAAATGGAAGCGTCGACGGCGTGGATCCATACGCTCTCCGACGCCGCGTTGTCGGAATTGGACGATACCCTGCGCGCGGTCCAAGCCAAGGGCCTGGCGATCGAGGACATCGGCAGGCCGGAATTCCCGTTGCCGGGCCTCGGTGCGGCCCTCGATGAGCTGCGCGGCGACGTGTTGCGGGGCCGCGGCTTCGTCGTGATCCGGGGCCTGCCCTTGGAGCGGTATTCGCTGGAGGAGGCCGCGATTCTCTACTGGGGGATCGGCAGCTATTTCGGCCATCCGGTGCCGCAAAACGCGAAGGGCCATCTGCTTGGCCATGTGATCGACATGGGACGCGATGCGCGCGATACGAGCGCGCGGATCTACCAAACCGCGGCGCGGCAGACCTATCACGTCGATACCTGCGATATCGTCTCCCTGCTGTGCCTGCAGAAGTCCAAGTCCGGCGGGCTCAGCAGCCTGGTCAGCGCGGTCACGATCCACAACGAGATGGTCGTGCGGCGGCCCGATCTGGCGCCGGTGCTGTTCGGCCTGTTCGCGGCGGACCGGCGCGACGAAATACCGCCGGGCCGCGATCCCTATTACACCGCGCCGGTTTTCAGTTGGCACGAAGGATTGCTGACGACCCAGCTGGTACGGCGCTATATCGAGTCGGCACGGCGCTTCCCGGAACTGAAGCCGCTGACCGAGCGTCAGGTCGAGGCGCTCGACCTGTTCGATGCGCTGGCCGACGAGTTGGCCATGTTCATGGAATTCGAACCGGGCGATATGCAGTTCGTCCACAACCACCAGATCCTGCACGACCGCACCGCGTTCGAGGATTTTCCGGGCAAGAAGCGGCATCTGTTGCGGTTATGGCTCTGCCCGCCGGACGGCCGTCCGCTGCCGCAGAGCTTCGCGGACAAGTACAACGGCCGGATCGAAATCGGAAACCGGGGCGGCATGTTCATAGAGGGTGCGGCCCTGCACGCGCCGCTGGAACCGGTCTAACCGATATGGTGTTATACGCGCATTGTTTGGCAGGGAGAAAATGATGGACAAGCCGACCGGTTCCTTCGTGGCGATGATCACCCCGTTCAACCGGGACGGGTCGATCGATTTCGGCGGATTCCGTACTTTGCTGGATTTCCAGGAACGGAACGGCACCAGCGCCGTCCTGATCATGGGTTCGACCGGCGAAGTCTCCATGCTGAGCCAGGAGGAGCGACACCGGATCGTCGAGGAGACGGTGAAGTTCAAGACCGGCGCTATGCAGTTTTTTTACGGCTGTACCGGCAACAACACCGAAACGACGATCGACTATGTCCGGCACGCGTCGGCCGCCGGGGCCGATGGCGCGATTATCGCCGCACCGGCCTATATCTGTGCGCCGGAAGACGATATCGAGCGATTCTTCCTCGACGTGGCCGACGCCAGCGATATGCCGATCGGCATCTACAACAATCCGCCGCGGGTGACGACCGACCTATCGTCGGACGCGATCCTGCGCTTGGCCGAGCATCCCAACATCGTCGTCAACAAGGAATCGACGGCGAGGGTGGGGCAGGCCGCGCGGCTCGCCGCCGGCAATCCGGATATGTCGCTGATGTGCTGCGACTCGCCCAACCTCGGGCTCGTCGTGCCGACCATGTCGCTTGGCGGACACGGTACGGCGAACATGTCGGGCAATATCATCCCGGCCGAGATGGCGGTCATCTCCAAACCCTGGGAGAGCTTTGAGGATGCGGAGAACTTCAAGAAGATGTGGCTGGAAATGCTGCCGATGCTGCACTTCACCTATTCGGCGATAAACCCGGTGCCGGTGAAGTCGCTGATGCGCGCCGTCGGGTTGCCGGCGGGCGACCTGCGGCGGCCGCTGACCGGATGCCAGGGCGAGGCGCTGCAGCGCGGGCTCGATATCCTGCGCGAGCTGGGGCTCGACAAGAAGTATGGGTTCACGCTGGCCGCGGCGGCGGAATGACCACTATTCCCGGTCGATCATCTCCTGGACCATCGCGTTGAAGATCTCGGGCGTCTCGTACATCACCCAGTGACCGGCGCCCTTTATGACCCGGAAGTCGATATCGGGATGGATCCGCCGGAATAGCTTCTGGCGCCGTTCCAGCCCGGTGCCGGTGGCGTTGTCCATTTCGCCATAGATCGCGTTCATGTTGGCCTTGATGTTCGGTAGGACCTTTGCCAGCGTGTCGGTGCGCGCGATTACCGGGCTCTTCACCCGCGCCCGTTTCACCGTCTCCTGTTGTAGATGGAGCGCTAGGTCGTCGATCTTCGCGGTGTCGTGGAACATGATAATCGACAAATTGTGGCGGTGCGCGGCGACGAGCTCCTCGGCGGTCATATGCGGTCTGATTTTCGCCAGCGGCGGCCGCTCGGTGGTGCGCGCGATGCCGAGGCTGCCCGGCGCGACGACGACGAGGTTGCGGACCCGCTCGCCCATGATCGACCCGACATGCCCGCCGAGCAATCCGCCGAACGAGAACCCGGCCAGATCGAACCGGGCCGGCGCCGGGATCAGCCGCTCGATCCCGTCGACGATGATCCCGGCCAGTTTTTCGGCGGTATGCGGCAACGGCACGGACGCCGAATCGCCCAGCCCAGGACTGTCCGCGACGTAGAGCCGGTGCGTTTTCGACAGCGGCCCGATATTCTTGATCCGGTGCCGCCACGACCCGTAACCGCCATGCAGCAGGACAAGCGGCGGCCCGTCGCCCCAGATGCGCCAGACCATTTCGCCGTCGCGGCAGGGCGTCGTTACCCGCTCACCCGACGCCTCGAAGCGGCGGTCGGTTTCCGCCGGCGACAGGCCTGCGTTCAGTATGTCTCCCATACGTCTTCGTTCCGTCAGCTTGTTGCTTTTAGGGGTGGTTGGCATCCGACAGCACCTCGAGATTGACCACGCAGGTGTGGTCGATCGGTTCGCCGTTCAGGATCCTGTAGGCGTTCTCGACCGCCATGGTGCCCATGCGCTCGAAGGATTCGTGCGTCACCCCGGCGATGTGCGGGCTGAGGATGACGTTGGGGAACTGCCAGAGCGGATGGTCGGTGGGCGGCGCTTCGACATCGAACACGTCGATGCCGGCGCCGGCGATCGTGCCGTCTTCCAGGGCGGCGACCAGCGCGGCTTCGCCGACGATGCCGCCGCGCGCGCAATTGATCAGGTGCGCGGTGGGTTTCATCTGATCGAACCGCGCCGCGCCGATCATGCCGTTTGTCTCGGCTGTCCGCGGGCAGTGGATGCTGAGGATATCGACGTCGGCGATGAATTCGTCGAGCGCTGGTGCGCGGGTCACGCCGGCGAAGAAGTCGGGATCTTCGAGGTAGGGGTCATAGGCGGAAATCCGCACACCGAATGGCAGCAACAGTTTTGCCAGCGCACGCCCGTTGCCACCGAAACCGATCAGCCCGATATGTTTGCCGGAAAGTTCGGTGCCGTAATAGCTGGCCTTCTCCCACTTGCCGGCGCGCACGCTTTTATCGAGGCGCCGAAAATCCTTGAGCAGGGCGATCATCATGCCGAGCGCATGTTCCGCGACCGATTGCGAGTTGGAGTTTCGCCCGTTCACGACGGGGATGCGTTTCCGCGTGGCGTGTACCACATCCACATTGTCGACGCCGATCCCGTTTTTCGACAGCACGCGAAGGTTCTCGGACGCATCGATCACCCGCGCGTCGATTTCGCCGATCCGCACGATGATCGCGTCGACCTGTTCGCCCGCCGCGATGTCGTAGATCAAAGAATCCTCCGATCCTTCCGGAATCGTAAAATAGCGCGCACCGCGCGCGTTGAGCAGCGCCATGGCCTTATCGGCGAGCGTCGGCGCCGTAATCAGGATCTTGTAGCTCACAAACTTTCCTTATCGGGGAAATGCCTTGCGCTCGAACGGCGCGCCGCGGTGTTTATACTGTGCTGAACCGAGAAACGAAAACACGTGGGGACAGAAAGAATGACGGAGAAGAACCCGGGCGACGTCGGCACGGTCGCCGTGCTTGGACTTGGCGAGGCGGGCACCGCGATCTCGCGGGGTCTGGCCGAACACTGGCGGGGCGACGATCCTTCGCGGCGTATCCTGGCGGTGGACATTGCACAGAAGGACAATGTCCGCGGGCCGGTGATCACCGAGCGGGCGCGGGAGATCGGCGTCGAAATCGACGACCGTTACACCGAGGCGCTGGGTGCAGCCGACTTCGTATTCTCCGTCGTGACCGGCGTCGATGCCAAAAAAGCGGCTGAATCCGCGACGCCTCTGTTGCGGTCTGGATCCATATATCTCGACGTCAATACCCTGACCGGCAAGCAGACCGCCGATATCGCGGCGCGCGTCGATGCGGCGGGGATCGACTATGTCGACGTCGCCGCGATGGGCGGCTTCAGCACCTACGGGCACCGCGCGCCCTTCGTTCTTTCGGGACCGACAGCCGAGCGCGCGGCGGCGTGGATGCGGCCGATCGGTTTCGATGTCAGCGTGATGAGCGATCGCGCCGGGGATGCGTCGGCGGTCAAGATCATCCGTTCGATCATGGTCAAGGGGCTGGAGGCGCTCGGCGTCGAATGCATGGTCGCCGCACATCGCGCCGGTTTGACCGACGAAGTACTCGCCTGTTTCGCGGACATCGACCAGCGTACCTTTCCGGGGATGGTCAAATCGCTCACCGCAAGCCACACCAACCACGCCAAACGCCGCATGGAGGAAGTCGACAAGGTCATCGAGAATCTGGCCGAGCTCGGCATGGAGCCGATCATGTCGGCGAGCACGCGCCGTTCGCACGCCCGCACCGTCGATGCGGACATCCAGCCCGCCGACGGCATCAACCCGACCTTCGAGGACGCGGTGGCGCTGCTGAGCGAGAAGGTGGTGAAAGGGTTGCCGGGTTAAAATTTAACCAACAACAAGGGGGAGACCATGACGGCCGATATCAAAATCTACAATCCCGACAGCCTGGGGACGCCGCTGGGCCAGTACTCGCAGATCACACGGGTGAAAGCGTCCGAGTTTCTGTTCATCGCGGGGTCGCTTTCCGCCGACAAGTCGGGCGATTCCGTCGGGATCGGCGACTTCGATGCGCAATGCGTGCAGGTCTTCGGCAATATCGAAAAGGCGCTCGCCGCGGAAGGCGTCGGCTGGGGCAATGTGGTGCAATTCACGACCTATTTGGTGCACAGTCAGGATATTCCCAATTTCATGGAATACCGGTTGCGCGCATTTCCGAATTTCTTCCCGAACGGCGCCTATCCGCCGAACACGCTGTTGATGGTCGACCGCCTGGTAAAGGAGGAGTTCCTGGTCGAGGTGCAGACCATCGCCGCGGTTTAGCCAGGGCTCAGCTCTGCGTCGGCAGGTTGGATTCCGTGTCGGGGTCGAGCGGATAGACCGGCCGGCGTAGGTTCTTCCAGGGGAACAGGCTGTAATCCGACGTGCACGTGCCCGGTCCGGACACCATGACGATGTGTTTGGCGAGAGGCTCGAAGCCGGCGCGGAAATGCTGTCGCGTTTTCAGCAGCACATATTTCTTTTTTGCGGGGTCGATGCCGGCATGGGTGAAGGCGCCGACGTCGAAGGGTTCGTAGCGGCCCTCGCTGACGACGATCTCCACCTTGCCCGTATCGAGCACCGCGCAGCGCCCGATGTTGAACTGCACGCCGGTGAACATAGGGCCAGTGATCGTGAACGACCCGTCGGTGATGCGGCGGACGGTGCCCGTCACCTCCAGCGGTTCGCCCTTCAGCGCCATGGCCGGCATATCGACCTTGCCGCCGAGCTGTACGGTCACGGTCGCGCCGACCCCGGCGTCGATCATCTGCGCCACCGTCTCCGGATCGCAGAACGGACCGGCGCAGACCTCCTCCAAATCCTGGCGGATGACCTCGCCCAGGACCGCCATGACGTCCTGGTTTCCGCCGGAACCGCAATTGTCGCCATGGTCGACCAGAATCACGGGACCCTCGTCGAGCGCTTTGGCTTCGCTGATGGATTTTTCGATCGGCTCGACGGGAAAGACAAATTCCTCGCGCCGCTCCCAGCCCACGTTGAGGATGTCGTAGAGCAGCCGTTCCGCGCCATCCTTGTCCGCGTCGGCGACGATGACGGCGCTCAAACCCACATGCGGGATGTCGGCGAGCGGGAAGCAGCCGAAGATCGAGGCGTTCAGCACGGTCCCGTCGCTCTCCGCGGCGATCGCCTTGGCGTACATGTCCTGCATGGGCTGCATCGACGGCGCGTGGCGGTTCATGTGGGTCAGGACGGGCAGCGAATGCCACGCCATGACCGGGGTCACCTCGCCGTTCAGCGCGCGCACCAGGGTGCGGCCGGCGTGGTCGCCGGTCTCGTACATATCGATATGCGGATAGGTGCGGTAGCCGGCGATGACCATGGCGTTGTCGACGATGTCTGCCGACAGGTTGGTGTGGAAGTCCAGCGCCACCGCGATTGGCAGATCGGGGGCGATGGCGCGGATGCGTTTCAGCAGGTCGCCTTCGCCGTCGTCGTGATCCTGCGTCACCATCGCGCCGTGCAGGTCGAGGAACAGCGCGTCGCAGCCCTTCTGCACCGCTTCGCAGATCGCCTCGGCGCAGAGGTCGATGATTTTGCCCGGTGCCGGCGCGCTGGGATGCGCGTTGGCGGCAATCGGGAAGACCAGCTCCGCGCCTTCCTCCCGGGCGATGTCGATATAGGCCGCGACCGGGTTGTTGGTGTTCGCGTAGACCCGATAGGCTTCGTCGCCCCGTGCCGGACCGTCGGTCGGCCCGATCCGGCCGAAATCGGCGACCGGCGTGGGGATCGGTGAAAAGGTGTTGGTCTCGTGCCGCATTACGGCCGTGACGAAGCGCCGCGCCATGGAATTACCCTTCGATTGCTGTTCAGGACTTCAGTTTCGAGCAATTTAAAGGGCATGGCGGCGATGTTCAAACAGTCCAGCTTTTCGTCATGGGACTGTTGCAAAGGTATTTATTTACCGCTGATAACACACCATTATACCACTGATGGCCGGTTCTTCAGCGAACACCTGCGTGGCGTAACCGGCCAGAAGCAGCCGTATCATGGGGGCGATCATGGTGGACGCACCGCTTTCAGCGGTCAAGCGTGGCGATCTCCAAGACTCTTTGCGTCTTGGAGTACAGCGCCATAGTGCCGGCCGTTTGGACGAGGCCGAAGAGATCTACCGCCGGATTCTCGATGCCGAGCCGAAAAACCCCTCGGCGTTGCACCTGCTCGGTGTGATTGCGCACCAGGTCGGAGACAGTGAAAGTGCGCGAGAGCTCATCGAATCGGCCCTCCGGTATGCGCCGGATTATGCGGAGGCGCATGGCGACCTCGGCCTTGTTTTCAAGGCGCTGGGCCGGCTGGGCGACGCAATAGACAGTTACCGGCGGGCTGTGGAGATCAAGCCGGAAAATGCGGAGGCCCACAATAATCTGGGCAATGCGTTGTTTGCAGTCGGTCAGCTCGACGCCGCCGCGGAAAGCTACCGGAACGCGACGGCGCGGAATACCGACTACGCGAAGGCGCTCAGCGGTCTGGGGCTTGTGCTGAGCAGGCTGGGGCGTTCGGCGGAAGCGGTCGAGTATTGCCGAAAGGCCGTCGCCATCGAACCGGGTAATCCGGATTTACATTGCAATTTGGGTTTGGCCTTTCAGGCGAGCGGCGACCTCGACGCCGCGATCGGCAGTTATGAAATCTGCCTCCAATTGAATCCGCACGACGCCGAAGCGCATAACAATTTCGGGAATACGTTGCAGGAACGGGAGCGCTTCGACGCGGCGATCGCCCATTACCGCGACGCCATCGCATTGGTGCCGGACTATGTCGATGCCCACAACAATTTGGGCAATGCGCTGCACGAACTCGAGCGTTTTGACGAAGCCGCTACGGCATTCGAGCAGGCGATTGGGCTCGACCCGTCGAATGCCGATGCGCACAACAATCTGGGGCTTGTCTATCAGGATATGGGACGGTTCCAGGATGCGGCCGACAGTTATAACAGCGCGCTGTCGATCGATGAGAGGTACGCCAACGCCTGCAGCAATCTCGGCCTGACCTTGAACGCGTTGGGACGTCCCGAGGATGCCCTCGCAGCGTTCGGCAGATATGTGCAACTGACGCGCGGACCGGATGCGGATGCGAACGATGTCGAGCGGTTTCGTCTCATATCCAAGGCGAAGATCGATCATGACATCGAGCAGTTCCGCTATCTGGCGAACCTCGGCGAGGAACGGTTCGGTGTATTGGCCGAAACTTATGAGGCGCTATGCGACGAGGTCGAATGGCCCGGCGGCGGCGAATTCCCGGTGCCGCTGTCCGACGAACGGAGCGGCCGCATCGCCGACAGTTACAACCGGCCGATTCATATCGTTGACGCGCCGCGAGTGGCCGGTTCTGCTCTGAGTACGTCCCTCGACTCAGAGGCGATCACCCGCCGCTACTTCGACAACGCGCCAGGCATGACCTATTTCGATCGCGCGCTCTCCGACGAGGCGCTCATCTCGCTGCGGCGCTTCCTGCTGGAAAGTACGATCTGGTTCGACATCCGATACCGGGGCGGCTATCTGGGCGCGTTCCTCAATGACGGGCTTGCCTGTCCTCTGGTGTTACAGATCGCCGAGGATTTCCGCCGTACATTCCCGGAAATCTTCCAGGACCATCGGTTGCTGCAATGCTGGGCCTACAAATACGACAGTAGCCTGGAGGGGATAGAGGTGCACGCCGACGCTGCGGCTGTGAACGTGAATTTCTGGGTCACGCCGGACGACGCGAACCTGGATCCGGAAAGCGGTGGGTTGGTTGTCTACAAGGAAGAGGCGCCGTTGGACTGGCGTTTCAAGGACTACAATACCGACCAGGCGCGCATTAGGCGGTTCCTCGCGGAGAGCGATGGCGGCGAGATGGTCGTGCCGCACCGGCAAAACCGCGTCGTCTTGTTCAACTCCGACCTGTTCCACGAAACCGATCGGTTCGAATTCGACCCTGGCTACGAAAACCGCCGCATCAACGTGACGATGCTGTTCGGCCGCCGCCAGGATTGAACGCCGTCCACGACGTTACGGTCGCGATATAGTCCGTTTTCGGCTCGATCGAAAGGAGGCCGCTTAATGCCCCAACATGAGTTTCGGCAGCCACAAGCAGATTTGCGGGTAGGCGATCAGGATACCGAGCGTGAAAACGTCCATCGCCAGAAACCAGAAAATGCCCTTGAAAATGGTCTCCAGCGGCACTGCGTCGCCGATGACGCCCTTCAAAATGTAAACGTTTAGTCCCACCGGCGGCGTGATCAACGCAATCTCAAGATACTTGACCATGATAACGCCGAACCAAACGAGGTCGTAGCCAAGCGACAGGATCACCGGCGTCACCACGGGCAGGGTGAGCAACATCATTCCGACCGGATCCATGAAGGTCCCGAGGACGACGTAGATCAACGACAGCGAAACCACGATCCAAATCGGATCGACGTCGAACGACATCGACCACTCGGTCAGCGCGCCCGCAACGCCGGTCAAGGCGATGAAACCGACAAACAGTTTGGCGCCCAGCACCAATGCGAAAATATTAGCCGTTTGCTTGGTCGCCTCCAGCAACGCGGCCTTGCTCTTTTCCCAATCCAACCGTCCGGCCAGGAAACCCAGGACCCAGGCGCCGGTCGCGCCGGCCGCCGCGGCTTCGGTCGGTGTGACGATACCCGAATAGATGCCGCCCATCACGATGATGAAGAGCCCGATAATCGACCAGGTTCCTTTCAGCGAATGAAGACGTTCCGTCCAAGTTGCTCCCTCGGCCCGGGGCGCCAGTTTCGGGTTGCGCTTGGCGCGGACCCATACCATCCCCATGTAGATTAGCGCCGACATGATGCCCGGAATGAGTCCGGCCATGAGCAGTTGTCCGACGGACTCCTCGGTAAAGAGCCCATAGAGAATCATCAGAATGCTGGGCGGTATGAGGGATCCGAGCGTGCCGCTCGCCGCCACCACGCCGGTTGCCAACCCGGGATCGTATTTGTAGCGAAGCATTTCCGGCACGGCGAGTTTGCCCATGGCCGCCGCCGTCGCCAGACTGGAACCGCTGACCGCGGCGAACATCGCGCAGCCGGCCACCGACGCCAGCGCCAGCCCGCCGTGGAGGCGCGACAGCCATACCCGGGCGGTGTAATAGATATCGCACGTAACCCCCGCATGGAAGGCGATGTAACCCATCAGCAGGAACAACGGCACCGCGACAATGGGGAAGTTGGCAATGAAAGAATACGGTTCGAACGAGGTGTAGGCCCAGGCCGCGTCGAGACCGCGCTGGGGTTCGAATTCCTGCCCCTCCGGCCAACCGACCGCAAAGAACATGCCGATAAAACCAACCAGCGCCATACAGAACGCAATAGGTATCCTTATCGCCACCAGCGCGAGCATCGCGCCAAGGCCCACGAGGCCCAAGACAACGGAGTTCATATCCAGCCCTTATTCAGATTTTTCTGCTTCTATCACGCGCGCTTCTTCGGACAGGGACGCAACCGCGCTCCCTTTCACAAGCCCAGCGATGGACGTGATGGCATCGACCAAAAGCCGGACCGCAAACACTGCCAGCCCAAAAAACGCAACGAATCTGGCAGGGTACTCCGGCAGCTCGAGAGGACCCTCGACATAACAGTCTTCCTCCCAGCACAGGACAAAATCGGTCCAAACGGTGACGGTGACCAGCGTGAAAATGCCAAATCCGACGACGACGCCGATGGTTTCCATGATCACTTTTGTATTGTTGGCCATCGATTCGGTGAAAATGGTGACGAATATATGCTCGCGGGCCGCCTGTACCGCGCTAAACGGCAGGAACACCACGAACACCATCAGCATTTCGCTGAAAACGAGGTCGTCGGGGATCGGCATGCTGAAGAAATATCGGCCAATTACCGAAACCGACGTCATCAGCATCATCGAAACCAAAGCGACCATGGCGATAACGACCAGGACGCGGTCTAGCGTATCGAAAATTTTCATGTCTCGAAATCGGGACCTCGCTTGCGCGAGGTCCCGCTACTTAGGTGAGAAAGTTACGGTTAACGCGCCCAGGGATAGCCTTTGTCCTTGACGATCTTGATGTATTTAGCCTGTGTGGCTTTCATGGTGGCGACGAACGCCTTGGCGTCGAAGCCCTTCTTTTCCATCTTGGCGATCCACTCGCTGGTAAACGCCTCGGAGCTGGCCGCCCACCTCGCGCGTTCCGCGTCCGAAAGATAGTGAATGTTAACCTTCTTGCCGTCGATTCCCTCCATCATCGCCTTCTTGGCGGAGACGGTCTCTTCCTTGTAGATCCTGGCATAGACGTCCATGTATTCGTCGCTCGTCTTGAGCAGAACATCTTGCACGTTCTTGGGCATTTCGTTGAACAGCTTCAAATTGATGCCGCCGCCATAGCCGAGAATCTGACCCATGTTGACAATCGTCAAATGGTCGGCCACTTCGAAATGCTTGTAGGATACGACGAACGGGATGTAGTTGACGGTGCCATCGACGGTGCCCCGTTCGAGCGCCGAGTAAAGTTCGCCGAAGCCGATTTTCACCGGCACCGCGCCCAGCGCCTTGAACAGATGCGTCCAGCCGCCCGTGGTGCGGATTTTCTTACCCTTCAAATCGGCGACCGACAAAATCGGCGTCTTCGTGGTCAGAAGCTGCATATCGCCGGCGGTGTTGTTGAACAGGATTTTGACCTTTTTCCTCGTTGCTTCGGCCCGAAGTTCTGGGGTATTCTGGCGCAGGTCCCACCAGGTCCGCATGCCGATCCATTCGTCGTTGATAGCGAACGGCGCATTGGCAAAATTCCAGATCGGCAGAGAGGCCGGGGTGTAGACACCGATGATCGTACCCGTCTCGGCAAGCCCGGCGCCGACGGCCTTGAGCGTTTCCTTGCCCTTGACCAGGGACTGGCCCCAGAAGAACTTGATCTTGAGCTGGCCGTTGGAGCGTTTGTCCAGCGCTTCGGCCCACCACATCAGGGCCTTGGCGCGCGGTCCGCGGGGCGGTCCGATATCGGAGTATCTGAGGACGTAATCCTTGGCGACTACCGGCGCGACGCTAACCGGCGCCACCAGCAATACCGCGGCTGCGGTCAAACCTATTAGAGCGGTTTTGAACATTTGTTTCTCCCTGTCTGGATGTAAAAATTTAATTATTTTCGAACCATTTTTAGGTCCTTGTGAGTCGGACCCGATTTCCTTGGACACAGAATTGGCTTAATCGAAGTGTCCAAGGAGGACCGGAACATGACCGATAATTTTGAGAAGAAAGTTGCTGTTGATGGGCCTGTGGTAAATGC
>JAKZTB010000211.1:0-14501 GCA_047517345.1 Alphaproteobacteria bacterium | reverse complement strand
ATTCTGTTACCTATGTCACCGGTTCGGACCACCTCGATCCTCCCCCCTCAAGGGGGAGGAGATTAAAGGTTCGATATGGCGTAATTATCCCTTCCCCCCTTGCGGGGGAAGGTTAGGATGGGGGGTGGATACGAGGCCGTTTCGAGGAATTTGCAAAGGCCTCTGCGGGGAGAATCGATGCCACACCTGACGCTGCGCGACGGCGAGCAGCTCTATTACGAAGTCCAAGGCGAGGGGCCGCCGCTGCTGCTGGTCTCCGGGCTGGGCGGCGTCGGCGCGTTTTGGAACGACCACGTGCCGGCGCTGGCCGAACAGTTCACCGTCGTGCTGCACGACCATCGCGGTACGGGGCGGAGCAGCCCGTCGAAAATCGAATATTCGGTCGACCAGATGGCCGACGACCTGCTGCAGCTGATGGACCATCTCGATATCGAGCGGGCCGATTTGGTCGGCCATTCGACCGGCGGCGCCATCGGACAGACCTTGGCAATCGACTATCCCGTGCGCATCGGCAAGCTGGTGCTGAGCGCGACCTGGAGCGCGGCGGACGATTATTTCAAGCGGCTGTTCGCGGTACGCGGCGACATTCTGAACGCCGGCGGAGTAGAGGCCTATGTCCGCAGCCACGCGGTCTTCATGTTCCCGCCGCATTGGATCCGCGACAAGCTATCCGCTATTCTGGCGGGCGAGAAAGCCGCCATCGCAAGCTTTCCGAAGCCGGAAATCATGCTGAGCCGCATCCGCGGCATCCTGAAATTCGACCGCCGCGACGCGCTGAGCGCGATCCAATGCCCGACCCTGGTGATCGGCGCGCGCGACGACATCACCACGCCGGCCTATTTTTCCGAAGAGCTGGGCCGCCTGATTCCGGGCGCCGAGACCGTGATCCTGGACACGGGCGGGCATTTCTTCCCGCTCGTCGAAGGCGAGACGTTTCGTAAATACACGCTCGCGTTCCTGACGCGCGACTGACGTGACACCTAATTCCGATAGAGGGTACTAGCATGACCGACACCGCCTTCCTGACCGTGACCGAACTGTGCCAGGGCTTCGCCTCCGGCGCGCTGTCCCCCGTCGCCGTGATGGAGCGTTATCTGGAGCGCATCGCCCAGCATGACGAGAAGCTGCACGCCTTCGTCACCGTCTACGCCGACGGCGCCAGGCTGGCCGCCGAGTCCGCGGAAAAGGCGCAGCAAGCAGGGCACCGGGTCGGACCGCTGCACGGCGTGCCGATCGCCATGAAGGACATCGTCGACATGGAGGGGCGGGTCACGACCGGCGGCTCGCTGCCCTGGAAGGACCGCGTGTCGCCGACGACGGCAACCTTGGTCGAGCGGCTGATCGCCGCGGGCATGATCGTGATCGGCAAGACCCACACGGTCGAGTTCGCCATGGGCGGCTGGGGGACGAACCAGCATATGGGCACGCCCTGGAATCCGTGGGACGCGGAAGTGCATCGCACGCCGGGCGGCTCCAGCGCCGGCTCGGGCGTTTCCGTTGCGGCGGGACTGGCGCCCTGCGGCATCGGCACCGATACGGGCGGCTCGGTGCGGCTGCCGGCGGCCTGGTGCGGCCTCGTGGGCTTGAAGACGACGATCGGCCGGATCAGCACATACGGCGTCCTGCCGCTCGCCAGCACCTTGGACACGCCGGGGCCGATGACCCGCACGGTGGAGGATTCGGTGCTGCTCTACAACGCGATGCAGGGCCCGGACCCGCGCGATCCGCACACCAAAGGCGTTGCGTATGAGGACCCGACGCCGTCGATGCGCCGAGGCGTAAAGGGCCTGCGGCTGGCGAAGATGGGCGACCGCGAGCGCGACGGCGTCGATGCCGAAGTGTTGGCCGCCTACGACGCCTCGCTGGAAACCCTGGCCGGACTGGGGGCGGAGATCGTCGACGTCGCCCTGCCGGGACGCTTCACGGGCCTGGGCGCGATCACCGGCAAGATCATCGGCGCCGAGGGCTATTTGTTCGTCGGCGACCGGGTCGATGATATGGAACTGCAGATCGACGAGGACGTGCGCCCGCGCATCTGGATCGGCAAGGACATGACCGCGCGCGAATACCTCGAAGTCCTGCAGCAGCGGGAAGCGGTCAAGCGCGCCTACGATGAAGCGCTGGCCGACGTCGACGCCTACCTGACGCCTACGACAACGACCCCCGCAGTCCCGCTCGACGAGGTCGATCAGGCGGAAACCCCGGCGACCTTCACCCGCGTTGTCAACCTGCTCGACCGCTGCGCCCTGTCGATCCCGAACGGCAGCACGGCGGGCGGCCTGCCGACCTCGCTGCAGATCATGTGCGAGGCCTACGACGAGGCGATGGCCTTGCGCATCGGTTGGGCTTTCCAGGAGGCGACGGACTGGGTGAACCGGGTGCCGTCGGACTTCGCGGGGTAGGGGCGGCCCTATCCTCTGAGTTACGTCGCGGAGTATGGCGGAAGGAATCCTCGCATTTTATAGCGTACCGCTGCTAGAATGTATTCCGTTCGGAATACATTCTACGTCTGGATATACATATGACCACGAAATTGCGCGTTCGGAAAATCGGCAGCGGGCTGGGGGTGAGTCTGCCCAAGGATCTCGGGTTCGAGGAAGGCGATGAGCTTTACGTCATCCGCACCACCGAAGGGCTGCACTTGACCCGTCTCGATCCCGACTTCGACGAAGCAATGGAGGCGTCGAGCGACTTCATTCGTCGCTATCCGAACTTGATGAAGGCGTTGGCCGAGAACTAATGGCGGTCAAGTGGCTGACGCCTGAAATCGTCAATGGATTGCACTTGCAGGCCATCGCCGCAGCGGGCGGCTCGCCGGGCATCCGAGACGAAGGCCTGCTGCAGAGTGCCGTCGACCGCCCCCGCAACATTGACGCCTACGGCGACGCGCCGACAATTCATCAGCTTGCGGCGGCGTACGGCTTCGGCATCGTCCGCAACCACCCCTTCATCGACGGCAACAAGCGCGCCGGAATCCTGGCGAGCGCCGTTTTCCTGGAAGTGAACGGTTACGCCTTCCGTCCGGACGAGGCCGAGGCGGTGCGGGTCGTCCTCGCTTTGGCAGCGAGTGATTTGGAGGAACGCGTGTTCGCCGAATGGATTGCAGATTTCACGATTCGCAAGACTTGAGACGACTGGGCTTCCGCGTGTAAGGGGAGGAACAAAGAACTTAATAGGCAATTACCGTAGGCGAATTTGGTGTCTCATTTTCGACCTAAGCGGCGTCGGCCGAATTCCTGAGGTCGGACAGATGCGCGTCCCATCCGCCGTCGATCCCCGTGAGGATGGACATGGCGGCGGTGCCCGCCGCGGCGGCGATACCGTCATGAGTAAGATGAAGGCGGGTGCCGCCCGCCGCGTCTTCGAGGACCCAGGTGACGGTGGTCTCATTGCCCTGGAAGGCGTCGATCAGGAACGTCGTCACGAGTTTCGAGGGCGGGTCCATTTCCAGGACCCTGCCGGAAATCAGCGGGGCCTTTTGCCCTTCGTCGTCGATCCGATAAAGCGCGTACGCTTCCCCTTCCGCCAGCTTCGCTTCCGCGTGGTGATACCACTCCCCGAGCTTGTCCTTGTCCGTCAAATATTCCCAGACGATCTCACGCGGAGCGTCGATGAATACGGATTTGACGATCGTCGTCGCGCTCATTCTTTTGTCTTTCTTGTTTTCGTGTTGGCCCGATCCCGCTCAGGATTTCGGCAGGTCCGGATCGATCTCGTCCCAGGGCTGAGCGGCGGAGGTCCAGACGGCGCTTTCGGGTTTGAACAGGGCCGGGTCGTCCAAGCTGGCGGCGTGAATAAAGCGCAGGTCCGGCACGCCGCTGTTCTTGGCCATGACCGGGCTGCCGCAGGTAGGGCAGAAACCTCTGCTGACCGGACTGCCGGAATCCGCCAATTGGGTGTGGAATGTCAGTTCGCCTTGCAGCGCAACGGAATCGCCTGAGAAACCCAATTTGGCGGCGTGCCCGGTACCAGTGCAACGCTGGCATTTTCGGCAATGGCACTGCACCTGGAAGCGCGAGGCGGCACTTGCTTCGTAACGGATCGCGCCGCAGGCGCAGCCACCGGCGTAACATTTTTCGGTCACGGCTGCGTCCTACTCGCCGTACGCCAAACTCGGGTACCACTCACCGCGGCCCTCCGGGGTGAGGTCGAGGAGGTTCCAGAGCGGCCGCAGCATGTCGACGTGGCGCGGGTTCTGCCCGGTTTCCGCCGACGCGAACATCACCTCGGTGTGGTAGCTGTGAAAATGCCGTCCGCGTTTTTGGAAAAGACGTTGAGCGAGGGCATCTGGTCGCCCTCGGCGTTCTCGCCCCAATAGTCCGCATTGTAGCTGTTGCTGCTGGAGGACAGCAGGCGGTGGTTGGTTCAGCCGCGGTCGGCGGCGAACTCGTGCAATGTGGCGATGTCCGCCTTGCCGACGACGGCGATGTTGTTGCGGTCGCGGATGTGCGGCACGTTGCCGTCGAGCCCGTCGAGCATCGCCGTACACATGGGGCAGGGGGATCCGTCCGGGCCGTACATCAGGCTGTAGAGGACGAGGCTCGGTTTGCCGTCCTCGAAAAGCTCGGACAGTTTTGTCTGTTTCACGCCTCCGGAGGGATCCCGCGCGTCGAAGACATAGTCCTCCTTCAGCGCCCCGCCCAAAGGCAGTTCGCGGCGCAGGGCGGCTACCGTTTCCACCTGTCGGCGCAGTTCCAGTTCGGCGTCGAGCAGGCGGTCGCGGGCGTCGCGGTAGCTGTCGCTTTCGCCTGGCATGGTTTTGTCGTGAAATTTCGGCATCTCTCAAACTCCTTCGATTTTGTCAGCGGCGGACACCCGCGGAATTGCCCTCTTCGACGAAGGCTTTCAGGCTTTCGCAGAGCAGTTCGCGCCAGCCTTCGCCGTACATCTCGTGATGCTCTGCGGTGAATTTGCCGACGCCGCGCTGCGAGAAGGACACGCGGCAGGCATTCTCGCCGACGGCTTCCAGTTCGAAGACGGTGCGGGCGTAGATGGCGGGGCGCATGCCCATGCGGCCTTCCAGAACCAGCAACGCATCGCGCTTGATCTCTTGCACCGTGGCCCAGATGGCGCCGTCGCCGCCGCGGCTCAGTTCCTTGAAATGACCGCCGGCGCGCGGCTCGACGATCATGTCCTGGGCGTCGCCGCCGGTCTGATGGTAGACGTTGAACCATTCGCCGATATCGTCGGTCAGCGCGCGGAAGACGGTGGCGCATGTGGCTTTGATCTCAACCGATTGCTCGATCGTGAGCGTCGTGAAGGTGACGGTGGGGACGGTATTGGCATCCATGTCCGGTTTCCTCTCCCGTGTTTCGACTATTTTCTTGAGACGGCCGAGACGGCCGGCCCATTCGACCTCGAAATGCCGCATCCAATCCTCATAGGCATTGCCGAGCGGCGCCGCGTCGAGGCTGTTGAGCCGCTTGCGGCCGCGCTTCTCGCTGCGCAGCAGCCCGGCGTCGCGCAACACCGCCATGTGGTTCATCACTTTGAAGCGGGTCAGGTCGCCGAACGCGGCGCAGATGTCCGAGGTGGTGCGCGGTTCGTCGCGCAGCAGGTCGAGGATGCCGCGTCGCGTCGGATCGGCCAGGGCTTTCCAGGTTTGTTGCATGGGGCGTTGTTGCTCGGCAATTTCGATATGTGCAATTAATCGCACATAAAAGGGCGAGTCAAGTTATGTGTGAATTTTAGCACATAAAATTACACCGCTTTGTTAGATGGTCGGCCAGACTTCGCGGAACTTGCGCAGGGTCTCAATATGCTGGTCGTTCGAAGCCAGTCCCGACGCCATGGTGCGCACCGTCAGGTGGGTCGCGCCCATCGCTTGCCACTGTTCCGCCTCCGCCGCCCAGGCCTGCGAGCCGCGCTCGCCGGTCAGCACCGTCGCGTCGATGCCAAGTTTGTCCGGATCGCGCCCGGCTTCCCGTGCGGCGCTCCGGAAGAATTCGAAATGCTCCTCGGATTCAGGGCCTGGCGGCACGCGTGGGTTGGCGAACCAGCCGTCGGCGATGCATCCGGCGCGCTTGATGGCGGGCTCCACGAAGGCGCCGACCCAGACCGGGATCGGGCGCTGCACCGGCAGCGGGTTCAGGCCGGCGTCCTCGATCTTGTGATACGCGCCGTCGAAGTCGACCAGCTCGTTGGTCCAGAGCTTGCGCATGAGGTCGATCTGTTCCTCGAAGCGGCGCGCGCGGTTGCGGAAGTTTTGGCCCAGCACGTGGAACTCCATCTCGTTCCAGCCGATGCCGACGCCGAGCCGCAACCGCCCGCCGCTCAGCAGGTCGAGTTCGGCCGCCTGCTTGGCGACCAGCGCGGCCGGCCGTTGCGGCAGGATCAGGATTGCGGTGGCGAGCTCGATGCTTTTCGTCAGCGCCGCGACATAGGCGTAGAAGATCAACGGCTCGTGGAAGGCGTTGTCGCGGGTGTAGAAGGACCGCCAATCGTCCGCCACGGCGGTGCCGGACTGGATGACATGGTCGATCAGGGTCAGGTGCTCATAGCCCATATCCTCGGCCGCCTGGACGAAGTCGCGGATGCCCACCGGATCGTTGCCGATCTCCGTCGTGGGAATGGATAGACCGACCTGCATGACTTACCTCCTGCTGCCCCTTATTCTTGGAGACAGACACTAAACCGAACGGAAGGGTGGGGAAACATGGGAACGCTGCTTGAAGGCCACATCGCCGTGGTGACCGGCGCCGGGTCGGGAATCGGCCGGGCGATTGCCCAGGGCTATGCCGCGGAAGGCGCGCGGGTCATGGCCGCCGACATCAACGAGGACGGGGCCAGGGAAACCGCGGCGATGATCGCCGATGCGGGGGGCGCGGCGACCAGCAGCGCGCTCGACGTGACCGACCGCGATTCTTGCGCGACGCTGGCGGTGACGGTGCGCCGCGAATTGGGCGCGGTATCGGTGCTGGTCAACAATGCGGGCATCGTTCGGCGCGAGCCTATTTCGGCGGCCAATGCGGACGAGGATTGGGATGCGGTCCTGGCGGTTAACGCGACCGGCGTCTACAACGTCACCAAGGCGTTTCTCGACCACCTGAAACAGACCAAGGGCCGAATCGTCAATATCGGCTCGATCCAAAGCCATGTGCATACCGGTAACGCCGCCGTCTATACGGTGGCCAAGCACGGCGTGCTCGGCTTTACGCGCGCGCTGGCGGCGGAGCTGGGACCGGACGGGGTCCGGGTCAACGCCATCGGGCCGGGCCTGATCCGCACGCCGCTCAACGCCGAGAACCGCGCCAACACGGACATGGAGGCGAAGTTCCTGCGCCAAACGCCGCTCGGCCGCGCCGGCGAGCCGGAGGATATCGCGGGACCGGCAATCTTCCTGGCGTCCGACCTGTCGGCCTATGTGACGGGAATTTTGATCGCAGCGGATGGCGGGTACCTTACGCTTTAGCATCACGTTGTCGTCCTCGGGCTTGACCCGAGGACCCAGGCTGGGCGAGGGCGCGCCGATCGTTTAGATTCTCGGGTCAAGCCCGAGAACGAAGGGAGGGGCGTTAAAGTTGGCCGGAGGCGTTCGCGCCGGCCATTAGCGCCTCATATGCCGGGTCGTCGTAACGAGCCAAGGTGAAGGCGGAGGCGTAGCCCGGCAACGGTGCGCCGGTCACGTGCGCGGCCAGCAGTTCGCCGGCGGCCATCGCGGTCATGATGCCGAAGCCGGAGAAGGCGCCGCAGATGGTGGCGCCTTCCAAGGGCAGCGGCCCGATTAGCGGCCGGTTCTCCGGCGTTTTGGCGTAGTAGCCGCCGTCGACATAGGGGCGCGGCATTCGGTCGAGATACTCCGCCAGCCTGGGGATCACCGCCGTCATGCCGCGCAAGGTGATCTCGGGGTAGTTCGGGTCGTAGGGAACGGGCAGCACGAGGTCGCGGGCGCCTTCTTCGTATGTCCAGTACAGCAGCACCGTATCGCCCGCACCTTCGGGCCGGCCATGGCCGCCGGAAGGGAAAAGGTCGAGCAGGCCGCGCGTTTCCGGCGACTCGGCCAGCGCTTCGCGTTCCTCTGCGCTCCAGGGCAAGCGGACGGGGTCGTTCCAGATGACCAGCGGCGCGTCTCGCGGAAAAGCGGCGCGCGGATCGCTGAACGAGACTTTGACGTGGCCTTCCAGGGAAATCGGCAGGTCGAGATCGCAGAGCCGGGCGATGGCGGGGGCAAAGGGACCGGCCGCGTTGACGAAACTCGCCGTGGGAATTTCCGATGTACCTTGGTCCGTATCGACGGTGACACCATTGATGCGGCCGCCGGTCCGGTCGACGGCCTTGACTTTCCCGCGCAGCAGGGTCACGCCGGCCTCGCGGGCCTGGGTCAGCAGGGTCATACCAAGTTGCTGCGCGCTGAGCCAGCCGCAGCGTCGCGCGTGCGCGACGGTTTTCGTTTCCTCCGAGAGGTAGGGGAAGTGCCGCCGGATCAAGGCAGAATCTTCGAAGAGGTCGATCCCGTCCGGCAGGCCTTCGAAGCCGTGCGGCGGGGCCGGGACGTAATCGTTCGTGCCAACGTCATGAATACGCAATTCCCCAGCGCCCAATGAAGACGTTTCCTTCGCGGCCTCGACCAGCGCAGCCCCATTCTCCGCTGTCGCGAACAGATAGCCGCGCCGGTTCATCTGGAAGGCGTTGCCGGTATCTTGTGCCAGCCGTTCGAGCAGGTCGATGCTGCGGTTGGTCAGCGCGACCATCGCATCGCCGGGGCCGGGCCACCAGTTGCGGTAGCATTCGGTCGACTTGTCGCTGGTCAGGGTCAGCGGCGGGCGCTCGTCGACGAGGACCACATCGCGCACGCCGCACCGTACGGCGAGGTGAAAGGCCGCCGATATGCCGGCGATTCCGGCGCCGCAGATAACGGCATTGGCGGTCTCGTGCGTCATGGCCGGCGAGTTTACGGGGAGAACGCCGAATTGGGAGCATTATTCGTCGCGTGGTGGTCTTCGCTTGGCGGATATGGGGCGCTATAGTTCCGCCAACTTTCAAGACGCGACAGAGCGTCGAAAATCAGGGAGCGTTGAAAGATGAAAATACAGGCCGCCGTGCTGCGCCAGTTCGATGCGGAGCAGCCATTCGCCGAAAGCAAACCGATCAGTATCGAAGAGGTCACGCTCGATCCGCCGGGCCCGAACGAAGTGCTGGTGAAAATCGGCGGCGCCGGCCTGTGCCATTCCGATCTTTCGGTGATGAACGGTTCGCGGCCGCGGCCGGAGCCGCTGGTTCTGGGTCATGAAGGCGCGGGCCAGGTGGTCGAGATCGGTTCCGCGATTACCGACGTGGCGGTGGGCGACCATATCGTCTTCCAGTTCAGCCCGAGCTGCGGACGCTGCCGGCGCTGCATGGAGGGACGGCCGCAAGTCTGCGAAATCGGCGCCAAGGCCAAGGCGGCGGGCGATATGATGAGCGGTGGCCGGCGCATCAAGGACGCCCATGGCAATTCCATCGCGCACCACACCGGCGTTTCCTGTTTCGCCGAATACGCCGTCGCGGACCGCGGTTCCGTCGTCGTGATCGACAAGGATCTGCCGTTGCACGAAGCGGCCTTGTTCGGCTGCGCGGTGATGACCGGTGTCGGCGCGGTGATCAACACGGCGCGCATCTTGCCGGGCGACACGGTCGCCATCATCGGGCTCGGCGGCGTCGGGCTGAACGGTGTGCTGGGCGCCAAGCTGGGCGGTGCGGAGACGATCATCGCGGTCGACATCGCCGACGATAAGCTCGGTCTGGCGCGCCAGATGGGCGCGACGCATACGGTCAACGCGTCGGACGCCGACCACGTGGAACAGGTGCGCGACCTGACCAATGGCGGCGTCGATTTCGCGATCGATCTGGCGGGCGCTATCCCGGCGATGAAGACGGCGTATGCGATCACGCGTTATGGCGGCACCGTGGTGACCGCGGGCCTATCGCCGTCGACCGCTGAATTCTCCTTCATCCAGAGCAACCTCGTTGCCGAGGAAAAGGCGATCAAGGGCAGCTATATGGGCAGTTGCGTCCCGGTGCGGGACATCCCGCGCTTCATCAGCCTGTACCGCCAGGGCCGCCTGCCGGTCGACAGGCTGATCAGCCGGCAGGTCGGGCTCGACGACCTCAATGAGGGTTTCGACCGTCTGCAGCGGGGCGAGACGATCCGCCAGATCTGCATCCCGCAAGCAAACGCATAGCGGAAAGAGCGCGCCGATGAAGACGATGCAGGAGGCAACGGGCAATCTCGCCCGGATGCAGGATTTCATCGGGGCCAGCGACTTCGATGCGGTCGTCGCGGTGTCGCCGGAGAATGTGCTGTATATCGGCGACGTTTTCGTCTCCACGCAGATCGATATCCGCGACCGGCTCGCGCTGATCGTCTGGGCGAAGGGCCGGGCGCCCGCCTATGTCCTGTGCCAGGTCGAAGAAGGCTATGTCCGGCAGGAATCCTGGATCGGCGATATCCGCACCTATAAGGAGTTCGTCGTGTCGCCGGTCGATGTGCTGGCCGACCTGCTGGACGAATTCGGTCTGGCGCGCGGTCGGGTTGGGATCGAGACGGAGTATTTCGGCGTCCACTATCACCGGGCGCTGATGAAGCGGCTGCCCCATCTGCGCCTCGAATCGTGCGACGCGCTGTTCGGGCAAGCGCGCATGATAAAATCGCCCCGCGAGCGTGAGATCATGACGGACGCGTTCCGGGGCACCGAAAAGGCCCTGATGGAGACCTACGCCGCGACCAAGATCGGCGATACCGAACGCGACATGGCGTTCCGGCTGTGCGACGGCATTCTTCGGTCCGGTGCGGAATCCGTCGCGTTCTGTCACATCAATGCGGGACCGAATACCGGCTTCCCGCATATGGACCCGTCCGGCAACACGGTGAAAAAGGGCGATATTCTGAAAGCGGATACCGGCGGGTTCTACAGCCGCTATTATTCGAACGTCGGTCGGACCGCGAAGATGGGCAAGCCGACCGACGAGGATCTGTCCTGGTGGGGAAAGTTGCGCGACATCCATCACCGGATCATCGACATGGTGCGGCCGGGCAATAATGGCGCCCAACTTTTCGAAATGGCGACCAAGCTGCACGAAAAGCACAAGATCCCGTTTCCATACGCCCATAACGGCCACGGGATCGGATTGCAGATCCACGAACACCCGCTGATCAGCCCGCACGATCGCACACCCTACGAGCCCGGCATGATGACCACGGTCGAGACCCGCGTCCGCTGGATCGGCAAGGTCGGCTATCACATGGAAGATCTCATCGAAGTGACCGACGGCGCACCGATTGTCCGTTCCGACTACTTCGACAATGAAGAAATATTCGTCGTCTGAAAGGAATCTCATGCCGGAACTCGTACCAAAGGTCACCGATAATAGCGCCTATAGACGGCTTTGCATGGTTTTCAGCTAGTGTCCTGATCGTGAAATTCAAATGATTGAATTTCTCGTGAATCAGCACACTACCATTTGAATCTAGTGTGATTCAGATCCAGAATCTCGCCGCATTCAATGCGGCGAACTTCAGAATCATCACACTAGGAGCGTGTGGCGTAGCGATGCGGCACATCGCAAGCCGCGCGCGACGCTGTCCGAAAGCCATGCAAAGCCGCCCTCCGGGTCGGCTAAGCGGCCCGCCGGAGGGCGTCGGAAGGCCTTAACGATGTGCCGCATCGCCTGCGGCCTTCCTCCTACCCGACGAGCCGCTAAGTCGATCTATAGGAGCCATTATCGATGACCTTTGGTACCATGCCCGCCCTTATCCTCGCCGCCGTCCCGGGGCGCCGGAACGCTACCTTGGAGCTCGCGACCGAGATCGAGAAACGGGGCTTCACCGGGATCTATTGCCCGAGCATGTCCGACGGCGTGGCGCTCTGCGAGGCGTTGGCGTTCGCGACCAACGAGATTCCGTTCGGCACCTCGATTGCGCCGATCTATACCCGGCCCGTGCTCGATCACGCGCAAACGACCGCATTTATCCACGAAGTCTCCGGCGGGCGCTTCAGCTTCGGCATCGGCATCAGTCACGGACCGTCCATGGCGCGCATGGGGCGGAGCCTGGGCAAGCCATTGACCGATACGCGGAACTTCATCGAGGAATACAATGCCGTCGAACGTGTCGGCGAGAAACCGCCGATCGTGCTCGCGACCTTGCGCAAAAAAATGATCGCGCTGGCCGGCGAGATCGGCGCCGGCATGGTCTTCGCCAACGCCGCCCGCTCGCACATCGCGGAGTCGCTTTCGGCGCTGCCCGATGCGAAACGAAACGACAAGAATTTCTATATCGGAAACATGATCCCGACCTGCATCTCCGACGATATCGAAGCGGCGAAGGCGGTCAACCGGCGGACCCTGACAAGCTACGTACAATTGCCGAACTATCAGAATTATTGGCGCGAAGCCGGGTATGTCGAGGAGATGGACGCCATCGCGGCTGCCGTCGAAGCGGGCGAGGCGGACCGGATCCCGTCTTTGATGAGCGACAAGTGGCTCGCCGACACGACACTATTCGGTTCGGTGTCGGCGGTTCGCGACGGTGTCGCGGCGTGGCGCGAGGCGGGTGTACGCACGCCGATCCTGGTGCCAAGTTCCGCCGCCGGGAATCAGATGAAGGCGTTCAAGGAAATGTTCGCCGCCTACGCCTAATACCAAGGAGTCTTTATCAATGCTCGTTGGTATATGCGATCCCTATTTACGCGACTCGTACAGGGTGATGATCTTCACCGCGTCGGTCGCAAGGATCCGTCCCACCGGGCCCGAACTGTAGGTCGACGCCACGACTTTCCCGTCGGCGCCGAGAATGAATTCGGACGGCTGCACGATACTGCGCCGGTCTTCCCACCAGGCACCGATTTTGTCTGTGTCTTCGCGCGTAATGCCGTACGCGACCGGGTAGGACAGGTTGCCCGCAATTTCGCTCGCATGATCGACATCATCGACGCTGGCCGCATAGACCTTCGCGTCCATCGTCGCCAGAATTTCGGATTCCCGTTCGAAGTCGGCCAACTGCCGACGGCAGTAAGGTCATCAGTGGCCGCGATAGAACAGGATAATGCTATAGTTTGATTTCAAACTCGCCGGAAGGTGCAGGGTCGCGCCCCCGACCAGATTGAACGTCATCTCCGGAAAACTGTCGCCCGTATCCAACTTCTTCGTCATTTACGCCCCCGACGGAATACTTCGATCTTGGTGAATTAAGCAGATCGTATGTCTGCACGCAATTCGCGAGACTCCCAAAATATCGCCATCGGGCCAAAGCTGGTTTAAAATGGGGGTTGGTTTGATGGAGGTAGTCATGCCGAACGGTAGCGAGTTGGTGGTCTCTGCAATTCAAATCACCGCGGTGGACGGCGAAACGGAAGCGACGCATGAGAAAGTCTCGCGCTTGCTCGATCAGGCGGGCGAGCGGGGCTCCGACCTTGTCGTGCTTCCCGAAGTCTGGACCGGGCTCTCCTACAGCGGGAGCGAGCTGTACCGCGAGACCGCGGAGACGATCCCGGGACCGAGTACGGATCTCTTGGCGAAGAAGGCGAAACAATACGGCATGTATGTGGTCGGTTCGATCTACGAGCGGGCCAACGAGGCCTATTACAACTCGTCGCCGCTGATCGGCCCGGACGGCGCCATCGTCGGCAAGTATATCAAGACGCACCTTTTCGATGCGCCCGACCGGGTCGATATCAAAAGCGGCATCCGCGAATCCGACAAAGTGAAAGCGGGCGACGATTTGCCGGTTTTCAAAACCAGCATCGGCAATATCGGTGTCTCCGTCTGTTCCGACCTCCGCTTTCCGGAGGTCTACCGTGTGCTGAGCCTGAAGGGCGCGCAGATCATCGTTTGCGCATCGGCTTTCCTGAGCCCGCGCTTCGATCATTGGGAGTTTTTCCTGCGCGCCCGGGCCGCGGAAAACCAGGCCTTCGTCGTCGCCTCGGGCCAATACGGCGTCGAGCCGAAATCGGGAATCGGCTTCGTCGGACGCAGCATGGTCGTCGATCCCTGGGGCGTGGTCGTTGCAACGGCGTCCGATACCGAGTGCTGCATCACGGCGACGATCGATCTCGACTTTATCGATGAGATCCGCGGCCGCTATCCGTTGATGGATCAGCGCCGGCCGGCGTTGTACGGCATTATCGGCGAGGAAGGCCGCTAGCATCTAACTTCTCAAATTTCTACCGGATTTCCGTGGGCTATTTGGGAATAAAGCTACACCTCCAAAGGCCTTACCAATGCCCGACACCGAGTAGCAACAGCCGATGCGCCGCCGCGACAACTACAAAGCGAAATGGTTGCCAGTCGATAGCGGGCGAAAGCAAAGCCGTCGGGCACGGGCTCCGGCCGAGACGGATTAAGATTAAGAGAAGGTTGACCGTGGACCACGTCTGCTTTTGCGCTGATTTGGTCCGTTTGTAGCTCAGGAGCCGACATCGCGAGCGGTGTCACTGACTACCGCTTATGTTAAGGGTTGTCGGACGCCTGCCGTTGCGGTGTGACTGCGCCGGGCTCGGGCGGCAGGTGTCGGACAAGCCTCAGGG
>JAKZTB010000210.1:0-4047 GCA_047517345.1 Alphaproteobacteria bacterium | reverse complement strand
TCCTGCTCGACCCTGCCGTCGTGACAAAATCCTGCCTTGGAGCGGCCCATTGTCACGAATAGCCGTTTTCGGCCGTTCGTCTCGACACAAAAAACGCACTAAATCAATGACTTATATTTTCCATACCAGACCCACACCCTCCTCTTTGTTCATCACTTCGATGTCTAGCTCGTGTTCCTGGCGCTCGATCGCGATGCATTGCGCGACCGGCGTTCCTTTCTTCAAGACGCCTTTGAAATTCGGGTCGACCCACAGGACCGGAAAATTGGTGAACACCTCGTTGTAAGTGTCCGCATCGACCAGGCCATTGATGGTGCGGAACGGCAGGTCATATCGGTTCGCCGGATGGGTGACGTAGAGCGAGTAGCCCGCCTCCAGTTGGATCGTCCAGAAGCAATTGAACTTGGCGAAGCCGATTCCTTCGTTGAAATAGGGGGTGCCTTCCGCCTGCGCCGGCGAATGGAAGCCGAGCGGCGACTGGCTGTAGAGGCCGATACCCGGATGATCCGGGTCGTCGGTCGGCTGCGGAAAATCCCAGCTCCAGGAAAAGTCGAAGCCGTCGACTTCTACATCTACGGGGAGCGGTACGATAAATCCGTATGCCATGGCGTCGAGGAAGGGCGGGCACTGTTTCAGCGTCTGCACTTCCTGTCCGAGGTCGGCTGAAAACGCCGTCATCGGCATTTTCTTGTACCAGTCGGGGATGCCGCGCTTCGCCGAATACGGCTTCGGCAGATAGTCCAACAATTCCTCTGGACAACGGAATGTAATTTTCACGCGCCTGTCCTCTCCATAGCAAAGCGAATTTAGCCAACAAAAAGTAACGCTAAAAGCACTTCTTGCCGCGCCGCGTTGACCCCCCAGGGGCGAAACAGCATATTACCGCGCCCCTGCGCTTCGCCGCATGGCAAAACACGATAAAAAAGAATTCGAATAGAAGGTAATACGCGTATGGAAAACGTGGCGAGGTTAGCTGTCGATATCGGCGGCACCTTCACGGACGTCGTTCTCGAACATGCGGGTGGGCAGGATAGCCTAAAAATTTTGACGACGCCGGACGCGCCGGAACGGGCCGTCCTCGAAGCCGTGAATACGGTGCTGGGTCAGGCCGGCGTGCAGCCGTCCGAGCTGGGCCTCGTTATCCACGGCACGACCTTGGCGACCAATGCGTTGATCGAGCGCAAGGGTGCGAAGACGGCGTTGGTGGCGACCGACGGATTCCGGGACTCCATCGAGATCGCCTACGAGCACCGCTTCGAACAGTACGATCTGTATATGGAGCGGCCGCAGCCGCTGATCGCGCGGGACTGGCGCTTTTCGGTGCCGGAGCGGGTCGCCGCCGACGGATCGGTGCTGCTGCCCCTCGACGAGGACGCCGTGCGGAAATTGGCCGGCAAGCTTGCCGATGCCGGCGTCGAATCGGTCGCCATCTGCTTTTTGCACAGCTATGTAAATGCCGACCACGAAAAGCGTACCGGGAAATTTCTAGGCGCCGCGCTGCCGGACGTTTCCATTACGCTGTCGTCCACGGTCTGTCCGGAAATCCGCGAATACGACCGCATGTCGACCGCTTGCGCCAATGCCTATGTCCAGCCTCTGATGGCGGGGTATCTGAACCGTCTGCAGGATGGTCTGCGGGACGCCGGTGCGTCCTGTCCGATGCTGTTGATGATGTCGAGCGGCGGCGTGACGACTGTCGAGACTGCGACGTCGATCCCGATCCGGCTTGTCGAGTCCGGACCGGCGGGCGGCGCCATCCTGGCCCGGGACATCGCCAAAGAGAACGATCTCAAGAATGTCCTCTCCTTCGATATGGGCGGTACGACAGCCAAGATCACTTTGATCGACGACTTCACGCCGCATATCGCGCGATCCTTCGAAGTCGCCCGTATGTACCGGTTCCAGAAAGGCAGCGGCTTGCCGCTGCGCATTCCGGTCATCGACATGGTGGAGATCGGCGCCGGCGGCGGGTCGATCGCCGAGGTCGACGCGATGCAGCGGATCCGCGTCGGGCCGCAAAGCGCCGGTTCGGTGCCCGGTCCCGCCTGCTATGGCAATGGCGGCGAAGCGCCGACCGTGACGGATGCCGATATCGAACTGGGCCGGATCGACCCGTCCCGTTTCGCGGGCGGTCAGGTGACGCTGGAGCCGGTGCGCGCGACGGCTGCCATCGAACGCGACATCGGCGGCGGCCTGGACGCGGAAACCAACGCCGCCGCCGCGGGTATCGCGGAGATCGTCGACGAAAACATGGCCAACGCGGCGCGCGTGCATGCGATCGAAAACGGCAAGACGATGGTCGGTCGGACACTGGTCGCGTTCGGCGGCGCGGCGCCGCTGCACGCCGCGCGGCTCGCGGACAAACTGGGGATCGACCGGATCGTGGTGCCGCAGGGCGCAGGTGTCGGTTCGGCCATCGGTTTCCTGCGCGCGCCGATATCCTATGAGGTCGTGCGGACCCGCTACGTGGATTTGCGCGCCTTCGATCCCGCTCTCGTCAACAATATCTTCGCGGAAATGCGCGCGGAAGCGGAAGCGGTCGTGCGGCTCGGCGCACCGGACGAGCGGTTGGTCGAGACCCGCGGCGCCTTCATGCGCTACCGCGGCCAAGGCCACGAAATCATGGTGCCCTTACCGGACAGGGACCTGACGGCCGACGACGGCGCCGTGCTCGAGGAATGGTTCGCGGCGGCCTACAGCAACCTGTTCAGCCGCAGCATCCCGCATCTCAGCGTCGAGGTCCTGAACTGGACATTGTCCTTGGCGACGGACCGGAAAGGCGCCGAATTTGTCACGGACAATGCGGCGCGCAATCGTCCTGACCCGGAAACGACGCGCCGCTTGTTCGACCCGGCGAGCGGTGCCTGGATCGAGGCCGGTGTGTATTCCCGTGCCGACCTGCCACCTGGCGCGGAAATTACCGGACCGGCGATAATCGTCGAAGACGAGACGACGACCCTGGTAACCAATGGGTTCGGTGCGGCCGTCAACGCGCTGGGCCAGATCGTGATGTCGAAGGGAGAGGCCGCAGCATGACCGACGCAAACATGGACCGCATCCGCAATCAAGTCATGTGGGACCGGCTGATCTCCGTCGTCGAGGAGCAGGCGCAGACCCTGGTACGCACCGCCTTCAGCACCTCGGCGCGGGAGGCGGGCGACATCTCCGCCGGCATCTTCAACCTCAAGGGCCAGATGCTGGCGCAGGCGGTTACCGGAACGCCGGGTCATATCAACACGATGGCGCGCGCCGTCATTCACTTCCTCGACGTCTTTCCGGTCGAGGGTATGAAAGAGGGCGACATTTACATCACCAACGATCCGTGGAAGGGCACCGGGCACCTGCATGATTTTACCGTCGTCACGCCCGCATTCCGCGAGGGCCGCATGGTCGCGATGTTTGCCTGCACCACCCATGTCGTCGATATCGGCGGTGTCGGCATGTCGCCGGACGGACGGCAGGTTTTTCACGAAGGGCTGTACGTGCCCATCATGCCGCTGGCGACCGAAGGCAAGATGAACGAGTGGTTCCTCAACATGGTGCGCGCCAATGTCCGCGAGCCGGTCCAGGTCGAAGGCGACATCTATGCGCTGGCCGCCTGCAACGAGACGGGTGCCGCCCGTCTGCTCGCCATGATGGACGAGTACGGGCTCGACGACCTCGATGCGTTAGGACAACACATCATCGAGCAGAGCAAGACTGCGATTACCGCGGCGATCAACAAACTGCCGCAGGGCAGCTGGTCGCATTCCATGCGCATCGACGGGATGGAGGCGCCGATCGATTTCGTCGCGACCCTGACGATCTCCAACGGCATCATAAACGTCGATTACGAAGGGACTTCAGGCACGTCGGATTTCGGCATCAACTGCCCGATGTGCTACACGGAGGCCTATACCGCGTTTGGCGTGAAATGCGTCGTCGCGCCGGAAATTCCCAACAATGCCGGCACCTTGGACGCGATCACGGCGTCCGCGCCCGAGAACACGATCGTCAATGCGCCGCACCCCTGCGCCGTCGTGTCGCGGTCGACCATCGGGCATATGC
>JAKZTB010000209.1:0-5984 GCA_047517345.1 Alphaproteobacteria bacterium | reverse complement strand
GAGATGGAAAGATGTAGATGACGCGCTCGTCGTCTTTCGGCAATTCGGCACGATAGTCGGCCGGCAAGGAAACCCTACCCTTCCGGTCGATCTTGTTCTCGTGAGTGCCGACGAATAACGCCATCGCGATTACAGTTCCCGATTACCGCTTTCTCCCGACTTGAACTGGCGCGCCTTAATCCTCGCCGGTGCGGATAAATTGCATGTGATACGCATGGTTGCCACATGCCCCAAAATGGGAAATCATGGAATATCATGGGCTAAAATGGGAAGTCAAGCAAAGCACAAGAAAATACTGAGAATAGATGCATCTATTCTGTTCTTTTCAATAAACCATGTTTAGCGATATTTAAATACATAACCACAAGAACTTGTGTTTTTTCGATTTAATTGATGATGTTCGCGAATCGGGTTCAATTTTTGTTCTAATTATGTTCCCTTTGTGATTTTTTCTGTGAGTTTCAATTTTATGGGAATTCATGACACGAGCGGTATTCTGTAACCCGAATTAACTCGAATTGAGCATCGAGTTCTTTGCTTCGATATCGGCGGTCGAGGTTCCGGGCGGAAGACTGTACGACGTCTCGATATTGCGTCTTTTACTTAGGTGGCCGACCGGGCGGACCATAAATTTGCTGCATATGCAAAATAAAAAGGGCGCCAGACGGCCTGTAAGCCGGGTTCTGTTCCAGCCCCTTGCGGGGCGTTCGATGGCCATTCATCTGGGGCGTCCGTCGCCGGACGCCTCGTGCGACCTACCCGGGCGGCGGCCCGAAAGCGTGCCTTCCGGAACCGCAGTCCCGAAGCGCCGCCCCTATACGGTCTTGCTCCCGGTGGGGTTTGCAATGCCGCTCCCGTTGCCGGTCGCGCGGTGCGCTCTTACCGCACCCTTTCACCCTTACCCAACGCCGCCGAAACGACGCAAGGCGGTTTGCTTTCTGTTGCACTTTCCCTAGGGTCGCCCCCGCCGGACGTTATCCGGCACCGTGCTTCCGTGGAGCCCGGACTTTCCTCCCTCCGGCGCGGTTGCCCGTACCGAAAGGCGACCATCCGGCCGTCTGGCGAGACTTTCATAAACGCTTGCGGCAATTAGTCAATCGCCGCCAACAGCCCTGCCGCCAGACGAGCGCATTGCGCGTCCGCGCTTCCGTCGATTTTGTTTGCGCGGAAATGCCGTTGAAACGCGGTCACCGCGGCGGCGAGGTCGCCCACGTCGTATCCGAATTGCGCCAGCATCGCGGGTATGGCCGACGTTTCGGCGGCTTTTTCTTCCGGCCACAAACCCAATTCCGCTTCGGCGAGACGCTGCCAATCGAACAGCGCGCCGGGATCGCGTTTGCGCGTCGGCGCGACGTCGGAATGGCCGACGATATTGCGCGCCGGAATGGGGTGCCGCGCCACGATATCGCGGCCAAGGTCGATCAGCGTTGCCATCTGCGGATCCGGAAACGCGCGATAGCCGAATTCGTGCCCCGGATTGACAAGCTCGATCCCAATCGAGCGGCTGTTGATGTCGGCGTGGCCGCGCCAGGACGCGGCACCGGCATGCCAGGCCCGTCGGGCCTCGTCGACCAGCTGCCGAACGGCGCCGTCTTCGTCGATCACGTAGTGCGCGCTGACTTCCGCATCCGGGTCCGTTAGCCGGGCCAGCGCCGCATTCGCGTCCACCATGCCGGTATAATGCAGCACCAGCATGTCGACGACGGCACCGTTGGCGCGCGGGTCGTGATTGGGCGACGGGTGAGCGGTTATGGAAGGCATGTCTCAGCTCGCGAGCGCCTCGCGCTTTATTTCGATCTCGAGCCAGCGCTCCTCCGCTTCGTCTTTTTCGCGCCGAGCCTTTTCCAGGCGCGCCGCGGCGGCTTCGAAACCGGGACGATCTCGTCGCACGAAGCCTGGATCCGACAGGAGCGTTTCCAAATCGGCGATCTCGTCGGTCAAAGCCGCGATCTGCTCGGGCAACCGTTCGAGGTCGGATTTCTCGCGATAGCTCAGGCGGGCCGTTTTCGGCGATGCTTTGCGGGCGGCCGATTTTGCCGTCTTGACCGGCTGCGGCTTGCAGGTGCGGGCCGGCCGTTGCCTGCTGTAATCCTCGTAGCCGCCGACATATTCGCCCACATCGCCGTCGCCCTCGACCGCGATGACGACGTTGACCAGCCGGTCGAGAAAATCCCGGTCGTGGCTGACCAGCAGCAGCGTACCGTCATAGGCGCTCAACATGTCTTCCAGCAGGTCGAGCGTGTCCAGGTCGAGGTCGTTCGTCGGTTCGTCGAGCACCATCAAGTTGCAGGGCTTGGTTAGGCTTTTCGCCAGCGCCAGCCGGTTGCGTTCGCCGCCGGACAGCGTCGAGACCGGGCTGCGCGCTTGGAACTCGTCAAACAGGAAATCCTTCAGATAGGAGACGACGTGGCGCTGCCGTCCTTGCGCCGACACGCTGTCGCCACCTTCGGGGCACAGCGTATCCCATAACAATTTCGACGGATCCAGATCGGCGCGGCGCTGATCGAAATGCATGACTTCCAAGCGGGATCCGAATTTTACGGTACCTTCGTCGGGTGGGAGTTCGCCGATCAGCATGCGCAGTAAGGTCGTCTTTCCCGCGCCGTTGCGGCCGACGATGCCGATCCGGTCGCCGCGCAGGATGCGCGTCGAGAAGTCCCGTACGACAGGGATTTCGCCGAAGCGTTTCGATATGCCGTCGGCGTCGATCATAATGCGGCCGCTGCCGGGCGCGTTTGCTGCCGTCAGTGCGGCCTTGCGGTCGTCGCGGACAAGCGCCGCGCGGGCCTCGCGCAGCGACGCGAGTTTGCGCAGCCGCCGCTGGTTTCGCCGGCGCCGGGCGGTGACGCCGCGATGCAGGTAACGCGCCTCGGTCTTGAGATGCTGCTCGACCCGATTGCGTTCCCGTTCTTCCGCGTCGATCACCCGGTCCGACCAGGCCTCGTAGGCGCCGTAGCCGTCCTCCAGCCGGCGCAATCGACCGCGGTCGAGCCACAGCGTGGTTCGCGTCAGTTTGGTGAGGAATGTGCGGTCATGACTGATGACCAGCAGGCCGCCCTGGAAGCGCGTCAGTTCCCCTTCGAGCCATTCGATGGTCGGCAGGTCGAGATGGTTGGTGGGTTCGTCGAGCAGCAGGATATCCGGATCGGTCGCCAGCGCCCGCGCCAGCGATACGCGCCGCGACTCGCCGCCGGACAAACCGTTTGCATCGCGTTGCGGCTCCAGTTCGAGCCGGTCGATCAGCGCCGCCGCCCGGTGCGGTTCGGCGCCACCCGCCGCGACGTGCTCGGCCACGGTCTCGCCTGTTTCGAATTTAGTTTCCTGCGGCAGATAGGCGACGCTGGTGCCGGGCTGCTGGAACCGCTCGCCGGTTTCGATATCGACGGAGCCGGCGAGCGCCTTGAGCAAGGTCGATTTACCGCCGCCATTGCGGCCGACAAGGCAGATGCGGTCGCCCCGGCCGATTTCGGCATCGACGTCGGAGAAGAGCGGCGCGGCGCCGAAACCGACGCGCGCGCCGCGCAATGCGAGATGCGGCGGCGCCATCAGCTGAACCCGCGCTCCTTCTGGATCGTTTCGTAGGCGGCGTTGATGGCGGCGAGCTTGGCGTTAGCGACTTCGATGAATTCCTCCGGGACACCTTGCGCCATCAGCCGGTCCGGATGGTTCTCGCGTACCAAGGCGCGATAGGCGGACTTGATTTCGTCGTTCGTCGCATCGCGGGAGACACCGATCAGCTGGTAAGGGTCTGCTTCCTCCGGGTCCAGGTTGATCGAGGTGGCACGTTCGAACGCCGCGCGGTCGAGGCTGAAAATCGCCGAAACCTCGTGCAGAAATTTGCTTTCGGCCGGGTGCAGCGTGCCGTCGGCATGGGCGATATAGGCGAGGCAGTTGAGCAGTTCCTCCAGCACCACCGGGTTGTCGCGAAACATGCCGGCGAGCTGATTGGCGTAAGGCTCGAAGCCTGCGCTGTCGCGGCGCGCCTGATTGAAGACCTTGGCCACGTTCGCCGCTTCGTCCGACGGCACGCGGAAGACCCGTTTTAAGGCGTCGATTTCGTCACGGGTGACGACCCCGTCGGCCTTCGCCATTTTCGCGCTGAGCACGATGACGCCGATGGTGAAGGCGATCGACTTTGTCGGGTCGCCGGGTTCCATTTCGGCATGCGTATCGCGGTAGCGGTCGACCGCATGGCCGGCGACCGCGCCGATGATGGCGCCGAGCGGACCGCCCAGTGCGAAACCCGCCGCGCCTCCTAAAATCTTTCCCCAAATGCTCATGGCGTGGAAGTCCGTCCCGTCACGGTTTCGTGGAGTTTAGTGGGTACCATATGTTGGATTGTATCCACTAGTGACGATGCAAAAGATAAGCCAGCACGCGGTACCAGGGTCGATATTAGTCCGAGCGCGCGACCTGCGGGATCAGGCCCAGCCGACCGATGCCCGGTAGTTTGATCGCGAGGTTCAGCGGATCGACGCCGAATGTGAGGCCGGCGATGTTAATTTCCAACCCTTCCTCGACCGCCGCGAGCACGCCGAAAAGACCCTTTATGTTGAACTGGTAACCGGTTCCGCTCGGCGTCTCCGATACGAGCGTATCGCCCAGATAGTCTTTCCCTATCGCCGTCGGCGGCAGGTCGAGCCGCAGGTCCGGCACGTGACGGCCGACCCAGGCGGTGAACGTGTTGCTGTTGGGCCCCGGATAGACGGAATAGGCATGCTGGTAGGGGTAGCGCCGCGCGGCCCGGTCGATGCTCTGAATGACATCGTCGACGCCCTCGCCGCGCATTTCCGCGATCAGATGGGGCCGATGGCCGAACCAATAGCGGTCCGGCACGCCGTTGTGGATCGCCAGTACGCTGTTCCCGCCATAGCCGCGCCAGCCGATCACTTCGTAAACGGTATAGGTCGGCGCGCCGGTCGGTTTCACGGAAATCCAGGTATGGACCCCGAACGCCCCGCGCCAGCTGAAGGCGCGGGCCGCGTAGACATGGATGATCGCCTCTTCGGTCGTGAGCGGGTCGGGGGCGATATTGGCCGGTTCCCGGCTTGCCGTCCGCCAATCGCTGTCCAAGACATCGCCTCCTACCAAAACCAGAAGCGCACCCAGCAAGAGCGCCACCAATATTAGGAGCGTCCGCCCGAACCATCGCATCGACAATAGATAATAACGACCCGGCCGCGGCGCAACGGGGGCCGGGTCAGCTCTTTCCGTGACGCCGAGGCGTCCGGTCCGGCGTTGTTGATGGGGAGGTTCGCGCATGGCGTATCGGTCGAAAGTCCGTCTGTCACTGTAGAGTTACTGAATGATTATAACACATTGCGGCGAAATTGCGGTTCACGGATCGGTGTTCCGGATACCGGTAACAGCCCCTATTGCCGCTAACCGGCCACCGGGGGCAGGCTATCGCTACGCCCGTTCTGCGACAGGAACGTTGTCAGATGAGGCTCGTCGAGGTCGATCTGCAGCGCATTGTTGAAGCGGTTGAAGAATCCGGCGAGGCCGATCCGCATCGTCAACTCGACGATCTGCGCTTCGTCGAAATGGCCGCGCAGGGCATCGAAGACCGCGTCGCGCATGGTTGCGGAGCTCTCACTGACCTGGCGGGTATAGTCGCGAACCAAACGGTCCTTCTCGTCGAGACCCGGGCAATCGGTGTCGAGTATATTTTCGATCGTCTCATGCGGCAGACCCGTGCGGTGCAGCCGCACCGAATGGCGGCCGACGCAGTGTCGGCATGCGTTGAGGCGCGACACGGTAACCACCGCGATCTCGATATAACGCCGCGGCATGGTGCCGTGCGCGGCGAAACTGCGCATCAGCGCGTCGATATGAACGTAAGCTTTCGTTCAGGCCGTGGAATCAGCGCGGGCGTTTCCATTCGCCCCGGCCGATTTTAGCGATTGAGGGTGCGTTTCCAATCCCGTCGCAGGGGCCGGAGCCAGACATCCTTTTTAGGCTTGTCGGACTGCCTGTCCCGGTCG
>JAKZTB010000208.1:0-19230 GCA_047517345.1 Alphaproteobacteria bacterium | reverse complement strand
CCCTTAAACTTGGCTTTCACCGGTCCGACCTTGGTTGTGACCGTTGCTTTCATTTCGGTATCGGAGGTTTTTTCCAGCGAATCGCAGCCGGGAATGCACGCTTTCAGCACTTCCGGGTCGTTCAGCGCATCCCATACCGTTTGACGCGGCGCTGCAATGATTTGTTCGCCTGACATTTCCATGGCGCGACTCCAAAACTGGTTTTGGTGCGGCGAAATCGGTGTTTCGGCCACAGCCGTCTTAACGGATTGTGGCGTTCTAAGGTATTATGCTTCCGTGGGCAAACAAATGGATGATAGCTAGGGGGTGCAGAAAGCACGATGCCGACGGCGGCGACGGAATCCAGCTTCGACGTGGCGCTTTGGTTCGTCGAGCGGGCGCGGTTCGAAGATAGCTATCTTCAAGCGCAGAAACTGCAGCGTTTGCTCTGGCTGGCCCAAGGGCACTACGCGGCGACGTATCATGGTCGAAAGTTGATGCCCGCGACGTTCGTCGCCAAGACGGTCGGGCCGGTGGAGCCGAATGTCTACCGTGTGTTCGAACTGGGCCGGCCGGATTTGCCGGATGCCGAGCCGGCACCGGAAGTCATCGATTTTCTGCAGCGGCTCTGGGGCCGGTTCGGACATCATTCCACCGAGCATCTAACAAAGCTGGTACGGGCCCACCGCATCTATGATTTAGCGCTGAATATGGGCGAGGATACCGAAATACCCTTCGAGGACATCGCCGAATATTTCATCGCGCAGCGCAAGGAGAAGCCGAAGACGGTGATCCGGTCCGAAGACGGGCGCGAATGGAAGAAATGGAATCCGCGGTCGGTTAAATAGGCTGCGCGAATTGCAAGAGAACATGTCAGTCGCGGGTCAATCGGAAAGCATAATCAAAGCGGGCGCGACGCGGGTTCGGTTGCGCCTTTCGGTGATGCTGGCGCTCAGTATCGGCCTGCTGGTGGTATTGGCGGTCCTGTCCGTGCTGGTGATTCAGGTCTGGGTCACGCACGAGAATACGCTCGACCTGTTGAACGAGAAAGCCAAGTTCATCTTGAAAAGCGTCGAGAAGGACATCGCCAGCCATCTCGACCCGGTCCGTGAACAGATCGAGTTCATCGCCGCGCAGATCGAAAGCGGCGCCTACGACATCGCCGACAAGGCGCGTTTACAAATCCTCCTGACCGGCGCGTTGGCGCCGCTGCCCCAGGTCGACCGCATCGTCGTGCTCGATCCGTCGCTGCAATTGTTCGCGGTACGGCGCGATAGCCCCAACGGGATTTCGGTCATCGAACTCGATAGAAGTAAGGAGCCGACATCCTTAACAGCGCGCGATCGGCTGCAGTCAGTGACCGGCGCGGTTTGGGGCGATCTCCTGTATTTCGATGGCAAGACCTTCGCTACCCTACAGCGACCGCTGCGCCGCAACGGCGAGATCATTGGATATATGGCCACGGCAATTTCAACCACCGAGCTGTCACATCTGACGGAGGAGACGGGCGCGCTGTTGAGTGCCTCGCTCGACGACGGGTCCGACAGTTTCCTGGCCACCGCGTTTATTCTCTACGGCCCGAACAACGTCCTCGCGCACCCGAATCTGACGAGCGACAGCTCCCGGTAATCGGAGGCCCATCCGGCGGTCAGGATCGGTTACGTCGGTGATTTCGTGCTGAGCGAATTGTGGAACGGCGTTCCCGTGCACGGTTTCGAGAAGGCTGTGTCCGATGACGTCAATGTCGTCCGCATCGCGCTCGGTGGCGAGCAGTATATCGCGCTCTATAAATGGATCGGTTCCTATGGCGAGGTTCCGTGGGCGATCGGCATGTGGGCGGAGGCGTCCGATCTCAACGCCGAGATGCGGCGGTTTGTAAAGTCGGCGCTCGGCGGCGTCGCCGTGGCGTTTCTGGCGGTGCTGGCGGCGATCGCCGTCGGGCGGCTGCTCGCGCGGCCGATCCGCGCGGTGGCGATGAACGCGGTCAAGGTCGGCGAATTCGACCTCAAGGACATCGAGGATTTGCCACCGAGCCGGATCAGGGAACTCGACGATGAGGCAACGGCCTTCAACACGATGCTCGCCGGCTTGCGGTCGTTCGAGACCTATGTGCCCCGGGCCCTGGTCGCCCGCCTGATGCGGGCCGAGGGCGGCGTCGCCTCGGAACAGCGCAGGGTCACCGTCATGTTCACCGACATCGTCGGCTATACGGCCTCGTCGGAGAATTTGTCCGCGTCGGAGGTGGCGTCATTCCTCAACGACCACTTCAGCCAGTTTGGCGCCTGTGTCGAGGCGGAGGACGGCACCATCGACAAGTTCATCGGCGACTCGCTGATGGCGTTCTGGGGCGCGCCGGAGTACCAGGAGCATACCGAACGACGCGCCTGCCGCGCGGCGGCGGCCATAGCTGCGGCGATCGCGGCGGAATACCAAACCCGCCGCGCCGAGGGGTCGCCGCCGGTACGCCTGCGCATCGGACTCCACACAGGCGACGCGGTGGTCGGCAATATCGGCGCGCCGGGGCGGATCAACTACACGATCGTCGGCGACACGGTGAACATCTGTCAGCGGCTCGAAGCGCTCGGCAAGGAAATCGATCCGCATGCCGAAACCATCGTCCTGCTCAGCAAGGCCGTCGCCGACGCGCTGGACGATGACGTCACGGTGCAAAGCGTCGGCGATTTCGAGGTCAAGGGCCGGGTCGAGGCGATCGAGGTGTTCCGGTTGGAAATCTAAGCGTGGCCCGCTGCTTACGCCGTCCCGGTCATGAACGTGTGATACTCGTAAACATCGTGGGTTTCGATGCCGGTAAATCCGGCACCTTCCAGTTGCGCGCGCATGTCCGCGACCGGGACGCGGCGGCCGGGGGGTGGGCTTTTGCCGTTCTCCGCGTCGGCCCAATCGACGATGGCGACGGTGCCGCCCGGTTTCAGCAGGCGTTTACATTCCGCCAGGAGCGGTTCGGGTTCGTCCAATTCGTGATGGAGCTGGCCCATGACGACGAAGTCTGCGGTATCGTCGGGCAGATCGACGGCATTGGGTTCCATCAGTACGGCCTGTAAATTTTCGAAGCCGCGTTCGGTGGCGTCCTCGCGCAGCAGGGCGACCATGCCGGCCAGGATGTCGCAGCCATAGGCTTTGGCCAGCGGGTAACGTTCGGCGAACGGCAGGGTGAGGAAACCGACACCCGCACCGATATCGATCAGGACGCAGTCCGGGGCTGGATTTAGCACCTCCCAGATCCGGTCGGGATGGAAATATTCGAGGCGCTCCGGGTTGCGCAGCCGTTCGATACGCGCCGGGTCCATGCCGAGTCTGTCGACCATGTTTCCTGTCCTTATTCGATGACGGTGGTTTCCAGGGCGGCACGGCCGATGGCGTCCCAGTCGTAGCCGACACCGAACCCTGGCCCCTCCGGCACGCCGACGCAACCGTCCGCGTCGACGCAGTCGAGCTGGTCGGAATAGCCGCCGGTATAAAAGGGCAGGGACCAGGCGTTCGGGCAGTCCGGGTGCACCAAATTGACTTCGTAGTAGTTGGCGTTGCGGCACGCCGCCATCAGGTGCCGCATGGCCGGGCCGCAGGAATGAATTTCCACGTCCATGCCAAGGCCCTCGGCGGCGGCCGCGACCTTGTGGCAGCCGGTCAGGCCGCCATCGTAATCCGGGTCGGCGCGGGCGAAATCCGTCGCCCCGGCGACCATCACGTCCGTCGTGGTTTCCAGGTTGCGGACGAACTCGGTGATCAGGATCGGTGTCTTGATGTTCTTCTTCAGCATCTGGTGGCCGTGGATTGAGATGCCGCCGTCGGCATACGGGTCTTCTAGCCAATACAGGTCGCACTCGTCGCAGACACGGCCGATCTGGATGGCGTCGGCCAGAGTCTTGGGGTGGCCCGACGCGTCGTACATGATCGCCATCTTGCCGCCGACCCGTTTGGCGACGGCGCGGATCAATTCGGACTCTTCCGCCACGTCGCCGGACCAGCCGTGCATCTTGTAGGCGCGGTAGCCGAGTTCGTAACAGCGTTCGGCGAAATCAGCGTATGCCTCCGGGCTCGACAGGCCCTTCGGCAGGCGGTCGCCGTGGATCGTGCTGGCATAGGCCGGCAGCCGCTCGCGGTAGCCGCCCAAAAGTTCCGCGACCGGCGCGTTGTAATGCTTGCCGGCCAAGTCCCACAGCGCGATGTCGAGCGCGCCGATGCCAACTTCGCCGATATGCTTGGTCATCCCGCGTAGCGCCCGGTAGTGCCGTTCGCGCTGCAGCGCCGGTTTGCCGATCAGCGAATGCGCCAGCGCCTCGCAGGCCGACTTGATGACCCGCGCCCGCCCGCGTCCCGGGACGTACTCGCCGACGACACCGGTGTCAGCGAAAATCCGCAAACCGAGGCGGATCTGCGAATCGGCCCGGCCTGGCGCGTAGGCGATCCCGAACCCGGCAGGGTCAGAGGTCATATTCTCGACGGCGATCTCGAAGACCGTGAACTCGATACGGTCGATCCTGGGTGTGTCGGGCATGGCGTCCGCTCGGTCAATCGTAACGGTTGCGAATCTCCGCTTTGCCGTAATCTTCCTGATGGAAATAGTTGGCGTTGTAGAAGTCGCGGATAAGGTCGGCGTAGAGGGCCGGTTCATACTTCGCCGGATGGTCGGCGTCGATGCAGGACGGCGCGACCTTGACCGAGCGGGTCACGTTGGGGCTGTGAAAATACGCCATGGAATACCGGTCCGAATCGTCGTCTACGATGACGCCGTGCGGTGTCGACAGGAAGCGGTCGTTCGACATGCGCCGGATCATATTGCCGATATTGACCAGGAACGTGCCGGGGATCAGCGGCGGCGCCAGCCATTCGCCCGACGGCAGGCGTATCGCGAGTCCCGGCGTTTTGTCGCGCGCCAAGATCGTCATGAAGGAATTGTCTGTGTGCGGACCCGTTCCGAAATCGTTGTCTTCGACTTGCGTCGGCGGGTAGTGCAGCAGGCGAAGTTTTGCGTTGTTCTCATTGGCGAAGTCTTCGTCGAGATAATCCGCTTCCATGCCCAACGCAACGGCGAACGCGGGCACGAGGCGCTGCCCCAGATCGTTCAGCGCGCGGAAATAAGCCATAATGTCTTCGCTGAATCCCGGCAGGTTCTCCGGCCAATGATTGCCGCCGCGCAAGGGCGTGCCGGCAATCACGTCGGGATGATCTGGCCCGCGGTCGTGGGTGATGAAAAAGGATTCGTTCTGGTTCGGTTTGGTCGCCTTGTGGACGGTCGAATGTTTCTGCGCGCTGGCGTTCATTGCCAGGTAACCGACATTGTGCCCGTCGAGAGGCAACTTCTTCTTTTCGTCCAGCGGCAAGGCGTGGAACCGGCGCGATTGCGCAAAGGCGTTGTCGATCAATGAATCGGGAATGCCATGGTTCTCGATGTAGAAAAAACCGATGGTTTCGCAGGCCTGCTCGATGTCGGCCGCGAGACCTTCCAATGCGCCGTCATCGCCGCCCAAGAACGGGCCCAGATCGAGTATCGGTAACTGCGCCAAGGCAACGTCGATATCCCGAGGCGCGTGTTGTTGAAATAAATGCATGGTGAGTTGTCCGAACCGTTTTCTTCCTGCAGCAAGGGTAACGCAATAGAGCGGCAAGATGAAATCGGTGGCTGAATCGAATTCTAACCGCGTCATTACATCTTGGCGCGTTCGTATTACATTTCAGTTGGCCGGTGCAAAATAGGGGCGGTCGCCGATCAGCGTGGTGCGGTGCATGCGGCGGGTGTGCGATTCCTCGTCGAAATCCGTCGCGCGATGAATCGAGGAACGGTTGTCCCAGAAAACAACGTCGCCCGGCCGCCAAACGTGGGTGTAAACGAATTGCGGCTCGGTCGCGAAGCTCATGATTTCTTCGATGATTTTCTGGCTTTCCTCGTATGCCATGCCCTCGAAGTGCGATACCACATGTTGGCACAGATAGAGCGCGGATCGCCCGCTATCGGGATGGGTCCGCAGGGCCGGGTGGGCGACCGGCGGCACCTGGCTTAGCTGAGCCTCGGTCAGCGGCGGTCGGTGTGTGGTATAGGTGCTCCAATAGTGGTTATAGTCGTGCACCGCGCGCGCCTTTTCCAAGAACCGCTTTCGCGCTTCCGGAAGCTCATTGTAGGCGGCATACATGTTGGCGAATTGCGTCTGCCCGCCTTCGGGCGGGGTCTCCAGGCAATAGAACAGCGAGCCAAGGGACGGTATCTCCCGGTACGAATAGTCGCTGTGCCAGTGCCGGGCGCCGCCGCGGGCGCCAATTTCCCGGCCTTGCTCGACGATATTGGAGACGACGAAGATCTCGGGATGGTCCGGCAGGTTGAACTGATCCGCGATGTGCGGCTCCAGGTCGCTGAAATATTCGCTAAATTCGATATGCTGTTCCGGTGTCATCTCCTGATCGCGAAACAGCAGGATACAATGGTTGCTCAAGGCCTCGGTCAGGCTGGCGATCGTTTCCGCCGGCGCGGGCCGGGCAAGGTCTATGCCATGGACTTCCATGCCAATTGCCGGCGACAGCGGCGTGAATGTCGCTGAGTCGTTGTCCATGGGAATACCCTTCCACGAAATATGATGCGGTTCAGGCGATTGTATAACATCGGCGTTTGGAATGCAGCGCGCCGGGCGCTCTATTTGTACCATTAAATCTTGGCGCGCGAGCGTTGGCTCTGCATACTGCAGCGAACATTCGACTCGGCATAAAAGCCGTGCGCGCTTGGTCAAAGCTGGGGGGCGGGGTTTGAAGCACGTTGTCGCGCTAGGGTTGACGCTTTTCGTGACCTGGCTGCTGCTTTCAGGCGTCTACCAGACTTTATTCTTCGTATTGGGTGTAATCTCCTGCGCGATTTGCGTTGCGATTGCGCTGCGGATGGAGGTGGTCGACCGAGAGACCCATCCGGTTCATATGTCGGCCAAGCTTCCGGCCTATTGGTTGTGGCTGTTCAAGGAAATAGTGCTCGCCAATATCGATGTGACGAAACGTATCCTGGCGCCGAGCCTGCCGGTGCGTCCGCGGCTGTTTCGTGTCAAGGCGAGCCAGCAGGACGAGCTCGGCATGGTGATTTACGCGAATTCGATTACCCTGACACCAGGCACCGTCACAGTGGATATCGACGGCGACGAGTTTGTCGTGCACGCCCTGAGCGAAGCGTCGGAAGGCGACCTGGAGACCGGTGAGATGGACCGCCGGGTGACGGCGCTGGAAGGTTCGTCGTGATGTTCGCGGCCGCCACTGCGGCGCTGGTCGCCGCCATGCTGTTGGCGCTGGTGCGGGCCTTGCTCGGCCCGACCGTCTACGACAGGGTACTGGCGGTCAATTCCTTCGGCACCAAGACCGTGTTGATGATCGCGGTACTGGGGTTTCTGGCGGGACGGCCGGATTTCATGGACATTGCGCTGCTGTATGCGCTGATCAATTTTATCGGCACGATCGCGGTCCTGAAGTTCTTCCGTTACGGCAATTTTGCGCGGCCGGGCGGGCGGGCGCCGGAGGGAGAGGCGGACTGATGCAGATGCTCCTCGATATCCTCAGCGGCGCGCTGCTCGCCGGCGGATCGTTCTTCATCCTGGTTGGGGCGATCGGGCTGGTTCGGCTGCCCGACGTGTTTGCGCGCATGCACGGCGCCGGGGTGACCGATACGCTGGGCGCCGGGCTGTTCATCGCCGGGCTGATCGTCCAGGCGCTGACGCTCGAAGAAGGCTGGTTCATCACGGCCGTCAAACTGTTCCTAATCCTGGTATTTTTGTTCTTCGCCAGTCCGACATCGTCCTACGCGCTGGCGAACGCAGCCCTGTCGCAGGGCGTAAAGCCCTGGACCGACGACGATCGGGAGAACGACGAAAAGGATGATGCGCCATCGAAAACGTAGTCGACATCGTCGTCCTGAGTTTCATGGTGCTGACGGTCTTTCTCATCATCCGCCTGCACAACCTGTTCGCCATCGTCATGCTGAGCGGCATTTACAGCCTGCTGGCGGCGACGTTTTTCGTCGTCGTCGACGGCGTCGATGTCGCCTTCACGGAAGCTGCCGTCGGCGCCGGAATTTCGACCGTGTTGATGCTCAGCGCTCTGTCCTTGTGCGGACGTCATGAAAAGGCGCCTGACCGTAGCACCTGGCTGCCGCTGCTCGCGGTCGTCGTCACCGGTGCGGCCTTGGTCTATGGCTCGCTCGACATGCCGAACTACGGCGATCCGGCAGCGCCGATCCATCAACATGTCGCGCCGCGCTATATCGACGATTCGCTGAAGGAAACCAGCGTGCCGAACATGGTGACGGCCGTGCTGGCGAGTTACCGCGGCTACGACACGCTGGGCGAAGTGACGGTTATCTTCACCGCCGGGGTCGGTGTGCTTGTGCTCTTGACACGACTGCGACTGGGGCGCCGCAAAGAAGACGAGGACACCACATGAGCCATCATCTCGTCGTCCGCGTCGTTTCAAAGCTATTAATTCCGTTTATCCTGCTGTTCGGGCTCTACGTGCAGTTTCACGGCGATTTCGGGCCCGGCGGCGGGTTCCAGGCCGGCGTGATCTTCGCCGCCGCGTTCGTTCTCTACACGTTAGTTTACGGCCTCGACAACGCCAAACGCATCATTCCAGAAAAGTACATCCGCATGGGCGTGGCATTGGGCGTGCTGATTTTTGCGGGGACCGGTGTCGCCGCCCTGCTGCTCGGCGGCAACTATCTCGACTATTCCGTTTTGGCCCATGACGCACCGCACGGCCAGCATCTCGGTATCTTCATCGTCGAGTTCGGCGTCGGGCTGACAGTCGCCTCGGTCATGGTCGTCATATTTTTCGCCTTCGCCGGACGTGGTCACAAGATCGACGAGTTGGAGGAATAGGCGGCGATGGAATGGCCCGGCCTCTATAACTACTGGATCGCCATCTTCCTGATGATGGCGGGGCTGTACATCGTCATGGCCCGCGCCAACCTGATCAAGAAGATGGTCGGGCTGAGTATCTTCCAAGCTTCCGTCTTCATTCTCTATCTGACCATGGGCAAAGTCTCGGGTGGCACGGCACCGATCGTGATAGCGGGCGACCCGGTCTACTCCAATCCATTGCCGCACGTCCTTATCCTCACCGCGATCGTGGTCGGCGTGGCGACATTGGCGCTTGGCCTCGCGCTGATCGTGCGCATCAAGGAATCGTACGGCACGATCGAAGAGGACGAAATTGACGAACAGGAAGCCGAGTCTTGATCGCCGCGCATCTCCCCGCGTTGCAGATCGTGTTGCCGCTGTTGTCGGCGCCGCTCTGCGTGCTGTTGGTGAATCGGCATCTCGCTTACGCGCTCGCGGTGATCGTCTGCTGGGCCGCCTTCGCTATTTCGGTGCTGCTGCTTGGGCAGGTGCTGGAAGGCGGCGTGATCTCCTACAAGTTGGGCGGCTGGGCGCCGCCCTGGGGAATCGAGTACCGGGTCGATGCGGTGAACGCCTACGTGCTGCTGGTCGTCGCGGCGATCGGTGCGCTGGTCATCAGCTATGCCAAGCCGAGCGTCGCTCGGGAAATCGGTGCCGGACGCGAGACCCTGTTCTACACCAGCTATCTCCTGTGCCTGACCGGGTTGCTCGGCGTTACGATTACGGGCGATGCGTTCAACATCTTCGTGTTCCTTGAGATATCCTCGCTGTCCTCCTACGTCCTGATCAGTCTTGGAACGGACCGGCGGGCGCTGACGGCGTCCTTCCGCTACCTGATCTTCGGGACGATCGGCGCGACCTTTTTCCTGATCGGCGTCGGCTTGATCTATCAAGCGACGGGTACACTGAACATCGCCGACATGGTGAACCGGGTCGCTTCGCTGGGCGATAGCAGGACGGTACAGGCCGCTTTCGCCTTCATGGCAGTCGGGTTGGCGGTCAAGGCGGCGTTGTTCCCGCTGCATGCCTGGCTGCCGAACGCATACGCCTTCGCGCCGTCGGTGGTGACCGCGTTCCTCGCGGCAACTGCGACGAAGGTTTCGATCTACGTTCTGATCCGCACCTATTTCACGATCTTCGGGCCGCATTTCTCGTTCGAGGTCATGACCCTGGGGCCCGTGCTGATGGCGTTCGCCCTCGCAGCGATGCTGGTCGGGTCGACCATCGCGATTTTCCAGGACGATATCAAGCGGCTGCTCGCCTATTCGAGTGTCGCTCAGATCGGCTATATGGTGCTCGGCATCAGTTTCGCCACGGTGTTGGGTGTGACCGGCGGCATGCTGCACCTGTTCAATCATGCCCTGATAAAGGGCGCGCTGTTCCTCGCGATGGGTTGCGTCTTCTACCGGACCGGTTCGGTCAGCATCGAGGCGATGTGCGGTCTTGGCCAGCGCATGCCCTGGACCATGGCGGCGATCGTCGTCGGCGGACTCAGCCTGATCGGCGTACCGCTGACCGTCGGTTTCGTCTCGAAATGGTATCTGCTGCTGGCGGCGATCGACAGCGGTCTGTGGTGGGTCTCGATCTTTATCCTCGTGTCCTCGCTACTGGCGATCATTTATATCTGGCGTCTGGTGGAGGCGGCCTATCTGTCGCCGGCGCCCGAAGGGGCGCCGAGCGGTGAGGCGCCGCTGGTCATGCTGATCCCTACTTGGATATTGGTTCTGGCGAACGTCTATTTCGGTGTCGATACGCGGGTCAGCGTTGGAGTCGCGACGAAGGCGGCGGAGTACTTGCTAGGGGCGGGATCATGAGCGCGCCAGACCTGATCCTGCTCGCGCTTGCGGTCCCGCTTGTCGGCGCTGTCTTGATTATGTTGTCAGGGGATCGGCCGAACCTGCGTGAGTTCATTACCCTGACGACAGCCGTCTTGCTGTTCGCCATCGTCGCCTCGTTGGTGTCCGGCGTGTTCCATGGCGGGCGGCCGGAAGTGTCCTTGATCGAGATCCTGCCGGGGCTCGATATCCGTTTCGAGATCGAACCGCTCGGCATGATGTTCGCCTGCATCGCGTCAGGCCTTTGGATCCTCAATTCGGTCTATTCGATCGGCTATATGCGGGCGAAAAAAGAGCACAAGCAGACGCGGTTCTACGCCTGCTTCGCGATCGCGATTTTCGGTGCGTTGGGTGTGGCGACTGCCGGCAACATGCTGACCCTTTTCATCTTCTATGAGGTGCTGACGGTCTCAACCTACCCTCTGGTCGTCCATCATGAGGACGCCGAAGCGCGCCGGTCCGGCCGCGTTTACCTGGGAATATTGCTCGGTACCTCGATAGGGCTTCAGCTTGTCGCGATTGTGTGGACATGGTTCGCGACCGGCACGCTCGATTTCCGCGAAGGCGGCATCCTCAACGGCCATATCGAAGGGCCGCTGGTCGGTCTCATGCTGCTGCTCTACGTCTACGGCATCGGCAAGGCGGCGCTGATGCCGCTGCATCGGTGGCTGCCCGCGGCGATGGTCGCACCGACGCCGGTCAGCGCCCTGTTGCATGCGGTGGCGGTCGTCAAGGCGGGCGTCTTTACGGTCCTCAAGGTCATCGTCTACATCTTCGGCGCGGATTTCCTGCGGCAGTCCGGCTCCGGCGACTGGCTGATGTATATCGCCGGCGCGACAGTATTGCTGGCGTCCTTCGTCGCCATGACCAAAGACAATCTCAAGGCGCGGCTCGCTTATTCGACGATCAGCCAGCTGTCCTACGTGATTCTGGGCGCGGCGTTGTTCACGCCGTTCAGCATCGTCGGCGCGGGCATGCATATCGCCATGCACGCGGTCGGCAAGATCACGCTGTTCTTCTGCGCCGGCGCAATCTATGTCGCCTCGGGCAAAACCGAGATCAGCGACATGAAGGGCATCGGCCGCGTCATGCCGGTTACTCTGTTCGCTTTTTTCATCGGATCGCTCAGCGTGATCGGCCTGCCGCCGCTCGGCGGATCGTGGAGCAAATACTATCTGGCGCTGGGCGCCTACGATGCGGGCGAACTGGTTTTTATCGGCGTGCTGATGGTCTCCTCGCTGCTCAACGTGGCCTATTTGCTGCCGGTGGTCGGCCGCGGATTTTTTAGCCGGCCGGAAGGCGAGGGCGACGTAAAACCCGTGGTGAATGAAGCGCCGATTTTTTGCCTGGTGCCCTTGTGCCTGACTGCGTTCGGCTGCTTCGTGATGTTCTTCTATGCCGACCAGCTGTACCAACTGCTGCGGCCGATTGGCGGAGGCTGACATGGCTGACGAGAAAGAAGACGGCAAGCAATACTGGCTCGACCGGCCGGGAAGCGTCGACAAGGTCTGGTGGGCGCTGCTGGTGCTGTGCTGCTTGCTGACCGCGGCCGACCTTTTCTACGAGAAGCACCCGCACTACGAGATCGAGAAATGGTTCGGTTTCTATTCCGGCTTCGGTTTCGTGTTCAGCGTCGGTCTGGTTCTGGGGGCGAAGGAACTGCGCCGGATCCTGTTGCGCAAAGAAGACTATTATGACGACGATTGAGCACCTATCGCCCGGACTGATCCTGGTCGCCGGCGCCGTTCTGGTGCCACTGCTGCGGGGCCATTGGCGCTCCGGCTATATGCTGGCATTGCCGCTGCTGTGCGGTTGGCTGATGCTAGGCCTGGAGCCAGGTGAATACGGCACCTTTGTCGCCTTCGACTACGCGCTGGTTATGTTGCGCGTCGACAAGCTCAGTCTGATCTTCGGCTACATCTTCACGATCGCTAGTTTCCTCGGCGTCATCTACGCGCTGCATGTAAAGGATACGGTGCAGCAAGTGGTGGGGATGGCCTATGCGGGAGCGGCGATCTGTGCGGTCTTCGCAGGCGACCTGGTCAGCCTGTTTATATTCTGGGAACTGACCGCGATTACCTCCGTCTTCCTGATCTGGGCCGTGCGCTCCGAGCGCGCGTTCCGCACGGGCATGCGCTATCTGGTGATCCAGATCGGCTCGGGCGTTCTGCTATTGTCCGGCGCGATCCTGATCATCGGCGAGACCGGCTCGATCACTTTCGGCCATATCGGCATCGAAAGCCTTGGCGGCAAACTGATCCTGATCAGTTTCGGCATCAAGGCGGCCTTCCCGCTGCTGCACAACTGGCTGCAGGATGCCTATCCAGAAGCCACCGTCACCGGTACGGTGTTCCTGAGTTCCTTCACCACGAAGCTGGCGATCTACGCGCTGGCGCGCAGCTTCCCAGGCACCGAGATGCTTATCTGGGTCGGTGCGACCATGACCGCATTTCCGATCTTCTTCGCGGTCATCGAAAACGATTTGCGCCGTGTGCTGGCTTACAGCCTGAACAACCAGCTTGGTTTCATGGTCGTGGGTATCGGCATCGGCACCGAAATGGCGCTGAACGGCGCCGCGTCGCACGCGTTTGCCCATATTCTCTATAAGTCCCTGCTATTCATGTCTATGGGCGCAGTGCTGTTCCGTACGGGAACCGTGAACGGTTCGGAGCTGGGCGGGCTGTATAAATCGATGCCATGGAGCACGGGTTTCTGCATTGTCGGTGCCGCCTCGATTTCCGGCTTCCCGCTGTTCAGCGGCTTCGTCACCAAATCGATGATCCTCACGGCTGCGGCAGACGAGGGTCATTGGATCACCTGGACCGTGCTGCTGTTCGCTTCCGCGGGCGTATTCCACCATTCCGGCATCAAGATCCCGTATTTCGCTTTCTTCGCACATGACTCGGGCAAGTGTGTCAAGGAAGCGCCGCCCAACATGCTGATTGCCATGGCGTTGACCGCGTTCCTGTGCGTGTTCATTGGCATCTATCCCGATCCGCTTTACGCGATTCTGCCCTACCCGGTCGATTATGTGCCCTATACCGCAGCACACGTAATCACGATGCTGCAGCTTCTCGCTTTCGCGGCCTTGGCGTTCGCAGCTCTCAACCGCTACGGCTTTTATCCGCCCGAACTGCACTCGACTAATCTCGATACCGACTGGATTTACCGCCGGCTGATTCCGCGCGCCGTTGCCGGATTGCTTCGCAGCTTGGTCGACGCGCGCAATGAGCTGCGGCGTTGGCGGTCGGCGTTGGCGGCCTATCTTCTCGCACGCGTGTTTCATTATTACGGACCGCGCGGCATCCTCGCGCGCACCTGGGCGATCAGCGGCGCGGCGCTGTGGGTAATGGTATTGCTCGGCGGCTATTTGCTGGTCTATTACCTCTGACCGTTCTTACCGGGACGCGCGCCTGCCGCCGTCGGAAACCATAGCTTCATGAGCCACGCCAGCCTTTACAGCTCGCCCGCGGGATCGAAGAGGCAGTACCGTACGCTGCTCACCCTGTTGCCCTATCTGTGGCCCGCCGGCCATTGGAGCATGCGGGCGCGCGTGTTCGTCGCCTTCGGGCTGATGGTGCTGTCCAAGGTCACCAACGTCTATGTGCCGATATTCTACCGCGACATCGTCAACGCGCTGACTGTCGAAACCGCGCTGGCAATCGCGCTGCCGTTCGGCTTGCTGCTGGCCTATGGCGGATCGCGGGTGCTCTCGGTGGCGTTCGCCGAGTTGCGCGAGGCGATCTTCGCCCGGGTTGCGCAACGCGCGGTGCGCAATGCGGCGCTGCGGACCTTCCGGCATCTGCACGCGTTGAGTCTGCGATTCCATCTCGACCGGCAAACCGGCGGGCTGTCGCGGATCATCGAGCGCGGCGTGAAGGGTATCGAGTTCGTGCTCGCCTTCATGATGTTCAACATCATCCCGACCTTGCTGGAGATACTCCTCGTCTGCGCGATCCTGTGGAGCCTGTTCGACGTCTGGTACGCGCTGATCACGTTTGTCACCATCGTTGGCTACATCATCTTCACATTGGTCGTGACCGAATGGCGCATCCAGTTCCGGCGTGAGATGAATGACCGGGATACCGAAGCGAACACCAAGGCCATCGACAGCTTGCTGAATTACGAAACGGTCAAATATTTCGGCAACGAGGCCCATGAAGCGGCGCGCTTCGACGGTTCGATGCAACGCTACGAGGAAGCGTCGGTCCGCAATACGGTGACCCTGTCCTATCTCAATGTCGGTCAGGCCGGGATCATCTCCATCGGATTGATCCTCATCATGTATATGGCCGGGAACGAGGTGGTCGCGAATACGATGACCGTCGGCGACTTCGTCATGGTCAATGCCTACCTGATCCAGCTCTACCTGCCGCTCAATTTCCTCGGCTTCGTTTACCGCCAGATCCGCCAGTCGCTGACCGACATGGAAGTCATGTTCAACGTGCTGGAAGTGCCGGCGGAAATCAACGACAAGCCCGACGCCAAGGCGCTCGCGGTGAATGGCGCCGAGGTGCGGTTCGAGAACGTCGATTTCAACTATGACGCCAGGCGACCGATCCTCAAGGACGTGTCCTTCACCGTGCCGCCTGGGAAAACGGTGGCGATCGTTGGGCCAAGCGGCGCGGGTAAGTCGACCCTGAGCCGTATTCTGTTCCGCTTCTACGATGTCGCCGAAGGGGCGGTGCGCATCGATGGCCAGGATATCCGCGACGTGACGCAGGAAAGCTTGCGCGCCTCGATCGGGATCGTTCCGCAGGACACGGTGCTGTTCAACGATTCGATCTACTACAACATCCTGTATGGTCGCACCGACGCCAGCCCGGCGGAGGTCGAGCAGGCGGCGCGGATGGTGCGGATTCACGACTTCATCATGGATCTGCCGGACGGTTACGAGACCGGCGTCGGCGAGCGCGGCCTGAAGCTGTCCGGCGGCGAGAAGCAGCGCGTCGCCATCGCCCGCACGATCCTGAAGCAACCGGCGATCCTGCTGTTCGACGAGGCGACCTCCGCGCTCGATACCCACACGGAAAAGGAAATCCAGGAAAGCCTGCGCGAGGTGTCGAGCGACCGCACGACCCTGATGATCGCGCACCGGCTGTCCACCGTGATCGATGCGGACGAGATCATCGTGCTCGATGCCGGCCGGATCGTCGAACGGGGCCGGCACGGGGAACTGCTCGAACGCGGCGGCGCCTACGCGGAAATGTGGGTGCGGCAACAGGAAACGGCGAAGGAAGCCGAAACAATAGAGATGAAAGAGTAGCGTATGCCCTTGAAAGCAGTCGGCGCCGGGTTCGGGCGAACCGGAACCAATTCGTTGAAGAATGCTCTAGAGATGCTTGGTTTCGGGCCGTGCCACCACATGTTCGAAGTGCGCGAGAACCCGCAACAATTGCCGTTCTGGGAAGCAGCGGCGCGCGGCGAGACGATGAATTGGGACGAGGTCTTCGCGGAATACAATGCCTGCGTCGATTGGCCGTCGGCGCGGTACTGGCGCGAGATTTCGGACCACTTTCCGTTGGCCAAAGTACTGCTATCGGTGCGGCCTGCGGAGGACTGGATCAAAAGCGTCCACGCGACGATTTATGCCAGCCTGATGAAGCGGGGGAACGATCCGACCGGCCCCAACAAGAGCCGGCGTGAGATGGCCTACGAATTGATCGTCAACCAGACCTTCGACGGCCGCCTCGGCGACGCGGCACACGCGAAGGCGGTGTATGAGGCGCATATTGCCGAAGTACAACGCACCGTCCCGCCGGAGCGCCTGTTGACGTTCGATGTGGCCCAAGGCTGGGATCCGCTATGCGGGTTCCTCGAAGTCCCGGTTCCGGAGGCGCCGTTTCCTCTCACCAACACGTCCGCGGAGTTTCAGGCCCGGATCGTCGCGCGGGACAAGGATTAATGCCTCAATCCGCGGGCGGTCGCCGGACTAATCGGTAGCCCGTGACCCGTCTCGGAGGCGCGCTGCAGCTTGCTCCAATTCAGACGCTGTATCGAGGCGCCCTTTCTCGTCGCGCATGCGCAAGTCGACGAACAAGCGCATGGCGTCGGACTCGCTGCTGATGAAAGGGCGTTCTTTTCCGAGATCGTCGAATATGCCCTGCACGAAATAGGGCGTGATATCACGGGCGATGCCTTTGACTTGTATCGGCTCGCCGGCGACCGCTTCGAATTCGTTTTTTACCAGGGCGTAGGTTTCGTTTGCCATCGCGACCCCGTCTGGTTCGCAAATACCTTCCAGCCGGGCCGCCAAATTCACCTCGCCGCCGATGATCGTGTAGTCCATTCGATCTTCGCTGCCGAAATTACCGACATTGAGAAAGCCGGTATTGACACCGATCCGCATGCGCAGCGGGCGCTCAAAGCCTAAGTCTTTCCACTTGGCACGGAGATCGACCATACGGCGCTGCATTGCGGTCGCCATCCGGACGCAGGCAAGGGCATCTTCTCGAACGCCGAGGGTAGTCGGGTCGCCGAAAAACATGACAATCGCATCGCCGATATACTTGTCGACCGTGGCGCCATGCTCGATAGCGATTTCGGTCATGTTCGTAAGGTAGTCGTTGAGGATGAGCGTAAGCTCCTCCGGCTCTAAATCTTCGGTGGTCGCGGTAAAATCCTTGATATCGGAAAAGAACACGGTGAGCTTCTTGCGCTCGGTCGCAATAACAACGTCGCGCTCACCGGAGAATATCGAATCGTAAACCTGCGGCGACAAGTATTTCGAGAGTTTGGACGACAGCGACTCCAGCTCGTCCGTCTTCTCCGCCAACGCGTCCCGTGATTTAACGCGTTCGGTGATGTCGTTGAATATGACGACCGTGCCTTCGTGTGTCGGGTTGTGAAAACGCTCTAAAATCCGACCGCTCGGCACCCGGTCTTCGAACTTGCCACTCACGCGATCCGTATAGTCACGTATGAGTTCCTCGACATGGGCCTCCGGGTCGCCGTCGCCGTAGTCGCCTCTCTCGGCACGGAAGCGGACGATTTCTTCGAGCGACGATCCGACGTGAACCAGATGATCGGGAAGTTCGAAATATTCCTTGTATCGGGCATTGTACAAGCGGAGTTTCAAGTTGGAATCGACCATAAAAATACCGCCGGCCATATTTTCGAGGGCGAAGCGCATTTGCTCCTCCTTCGCCGCGATTTCGGCTTCCGCCTGGTTTTGCCGCTCGATAAAATTGCCGATATCGTGGACGACACCGTCGAATTCGCGCGCCATTTCGCCGATTTCGTTTTGCCTATCCGTATACGGCACATCGTCGACCGCGCGGTTGCGGCCAAAACGGCTGAACGCTTCGCTCAGTCGGGTCAATGGCGTCGTGAACGAAGCGGCAAGCATGTAGCCGATCATGGCAACGATGCCCGCGGAAACGAGTCCGATGGTCAGCATCGTCGTGCGCATTTCGACGACCGGGGCCAGTACTTCGTCTGTATCCATCTCCGACAGGATGGCCCAGCGTACGCCTCTGAACAGGACCGGCTGGTAGGCCGACAAAACCGAAATGCCGCGATAGTCTTTGACGGTCTGCAAACCGTCGTTGCCGGCAAGTGCGCTTTCCACGGAAGGCGACTGCACTTTCACCTTTAGGATCGTCGACTCTTGGCTGAAGCGCGAGTCCGAGCGCATCAAGAAATCTCCGCCCACGAGGTAGGTTTCGCCGGTTTCGCCCATGCCTGCGGTCACATTCATGATGCGATTTATGCCTGCTATGGGCATTTGGAAGGCGAGCACCCCGACGGTTCGGTCATTCAGTCTTATCGGTTTCGCGATAAAACTGGCCGGGTCGTCCATGCTGGGTTTGTACGGTTCGAAGTCCGCAAAGAGTTCGGTCGGCGAAGGATTCGACTTCAAGGCCGCACGAACGACACGGGAAAGTCCGGTGTCCTTCCAATTTCCCGATAGCAGGTTCGTCGCGAAGTCCCGCTCTTTCTCGACGCTATAAACGAGGTCTCCATTGGCGTTTGCGAGGAATACATCGTAGTAGCCGCGCACTTGCCGGATCAGTTCGAACCAGGGGTGAAATTTCCGGTGCGCATTTTCGTAAGCCTCGACGCCGGTGCGCGCCGCATCGTCATTAGGGCTGCCGATATAGGCTGTCCGCAAATCCTCCAAATCCAACTGGGAATAGGCATTCGCGAAACCCTCTAAAGCCTCGCGAATTTCACGGCTGGAACTTATGACATCGAGATCCTGCTCTATCGAGTTCAGGTAACTCTTGAGCGATGTTGCCCTGGATTCGCGAAGGGCTGTCAGTGCAATTCCGGCTGATTTATGCAGTTCTTCCGCGGCATTGTTGTAACTGAAAACGCCGACAGCAACTCCAACGGCAAGCGCACAGCCGGCGATCGTGAGCGGCAATCGATACGCGATCTTCATGTCCTAACCTCAACAGCCGTTTGGACCCGCCTCCCCGATGCCCTGTCCTATTCTAGCCCGGATTTCTCAAACCCATCTTGGCGGTGTGTCAAGTGGAGCTGATGAGCCGGGTTGTGGCAGCATTTGTGTGGCGTTGAGACAGTCTGGGCCG
>JAKZTB010000207.1:0-6763 GCA_047517345.1 Alphaproteobacteria bacterium | reverse complement strand
TGACACTCGAGCGCCGAGGCCTCATCGAACGACGACCCGGACAAGCCCGATCCATCCAAATCCTCATCGACCCCGAGACGCTGCCCGTCATCAAATCAACTCAAGGCAAACCGTCATAACCTCTGTGTGGAGCCACTAGCCGAAAACAGGCCAAGGCGTCATCCCACGATCTCTGTTTCCGCAGAACAATTCCTAGATTGTTATGCGCTTCCGCATAATTGGGATTGTTCTGTAGCGCTTGCCGATAGGCGTTTGCGGCAAATTCGTATTTTTCGATTTCTGCAAACGCCGCGCCCAAATTATTGTGCGCCTCGGCGAAATCCGGTGTGTGCATTAAGGCGCTCTGGTAGCATTCGATCGCGTTGTCGACCTGTCCGAGATCCGCCAGAACGACGCCGAGATTGTTGTGGGCATCCGCGTAGTCCGGCTTCAGAGCGACCGCTTCCCGATAGCTTGCGGCAGCCTCTTCGAACGCGCCGAGCCGTTGCTGGGCAATTCCGAGATTGTTGTGTCCCTCCGGAGACTTCGGTTCGCGTTCGAGGGCGCCGCGAAAGCAATCTACCGCGTCCGCAAATTTACCTTGGTCGAGCAGCGAGGCGCCCAGGATGTTGCGCAGGATGAGAGCGCCCGGAAATCGTTCGATCAGCGCCTTCGCCCGCTGTTCGGCGGCGGCAAACTTTCCGGCATTGTAGAGTGTCAGCAGGTGTTGAAGGTCCGCTTGCCCTGAGGCTTAATCGACGGTGGCCATAGTCAGCGCTCGTGTCCATTAGGCGACGTTATAATCTTCCGGGTCCGGGCTCTTGGTCATCGACCAATAGTCGACGAGCCGCCAGGGCGAGTTCGCGAAGACGCGGCCCTGGCTGTTCTTGTACCAGTTGTCCATGCCCCGATGCGCCCAGACCATCTTTTCATGCGCGGCGTCGCAGCGGTCGTTGAACGCATCGTGCACGTCCTGGCGGCACTCCATCGTGGTGTGGCCGCCTTCGATCAGGTCGCGTAGGCATCGCATCGTGTAGCGCACCTGGCATTCGGCGTGGAACATGGCGCTGCCGCCATGACCGAGGTTGGTGTTCGGGCCGTACAGCACAAAGAGGTTCGGGAATTTCGGCACCGTGATGCCGAGAAACGCTTTCGGGTTGTCCTCGCCCCAGATGTCGCGCAGGGTAACGCCGCCGCGCCCGGCGACTTCCATCGGCCATAGCATGCGGGCGGCCTGAAAGCCGGTCGCCAGGACGATCGCGTCCACAGGATGGGACTTGCCGTCGGCAGTCGCGATGCCTTCCGGTGTGATCCGCTCGACCGGATCCGTGACGAGGTCGACATCCTTGCGGGTCAGCATCTTGAACCAGTGATTGTCGATCAGCATGCGCTTGCCGTAGGGCGGATAGGTCGGCGTTATCTTTTCCAGCAGTTCCGGATCGTCGCCGATCTCTTTCTTCATGTGGCGGATCATGTTGACGCGGAACCGTTCGTTGCGGTCGTTCAGGGACAGCGCCGGCATGTGCCAGTCCGGATCGACCTGCAGTGCGGGGTGGATGCCGTCCGAGAAACCCCAGAACAGCTGAAAGCGGTACCAGCGGGCGTAGAACGGCAGATGCTCCAGCACCCATTTCTTGCCCGGACTGACCGAGCGGTGATAGTTCGGATTGGCGATTACCCAGTGCGGCGTGCGCTGGAAGATCGTGAGGTGCCCGACCTCGTCCACGATCGCCGGGCCGGTCTGCATGCCGCTGGCGCCGGTGCCGATCATCGCGACGCGCTTGCCCTTCAGATCGTGTTCCGTCTCCCAGCGTGCGGTGTGGAAGACCGGTCCCTCGAAATCGTCGAGTCCCGGAATGTCGGGTATCGACGGCCGGTTCAACTGACCGACGGCCGATACGACCGCGTTCGCGGTGAATTGGACTTTCGCACCGTCTTTATCGCGCGCCGTGACGTGCCAGATATTCTCCGCTTCATCGAAACGGGTATTTTCGACCTCCGTGTCGAAGCGAATGTGACGGCGGATGTCGTACTTGTCGGCGCAGCCTTCCAGATAGAAGTACAGGCTGTCTCGTTTCGAATAGAAATGCGTCCATTCGTGGCTCGGCTCGAAGGAGTAGGAATAGAAATGGTTCGGCGTGTCGACGCCGCAGCCGGGATAGTGGTTCTCGTACCAGGTCCCGCCGCAGGTGTCGTTCTTCTCGATGACCGTGAACGGGATGCCGGCCTGCTTCAGCTTGATCGCGGTCAGGATACCCGACATGCCGGCACCGATAACCACGACGTGGAAATCCCCCAGCCTCTCGGAGGAGGGTTTCTCTCGCCAGCTGACGCCTTTCGGATCGGTATCGTGGAAAGCCAGCTCTTCCAGCATCATCGGCGCGTATTCGTCGGAGACAGCTTCGCCGACGCAAACGCTCATCATCTTCTGGAGCTGCGCATTCGACGGCGCCGGCGGCAGGTCGTGGCCTTCGCGGGCATAGTCTTTCATGACCTCTACCAGGCGCGCGCGGATCTCATTCGCTTCCTCATCTGGCAACGAGACGGAATAGTCCCAAGGGCCGCGCACGAACGGCGCGAGATCGTCCAAAACGTCCTCGTCTCCGGTCAACTGCACAAGCACCATCGCCAGGGGAGCGATATCGCTTTCTTCCAGCGCGTTCACGAGATGCGCTTCGTCCGCGACGACCGCGACGAAATCGAAGGCCATCGAGTATTCCTTTGATCTGATTTTTCCGTTACGGTGCAGCATACGCATTTCCGCGGATTTTGCACGGCTTGAAGCCATAGCTCCCGCGCCCTAAATTTGCCGCGCGAGAATGTGAAGGGATTCAGTAATGAATGCTGATTACGTCGTCGTCGGCGCCGGGTCGGCCGGGTGCGTCATGGCGAGCCGGTTGAGCGAGGACGGCTCGAAGGTCGTGCTGCTGGAGGCAGGGCCGAAGGACCGCCATCCGATGATCCACATCCCCGCCGGTATCCGGGCGCTGCTCGACCATCCGGTGTTGAACTGGAATTACAGCAGCGAGCCGGAGGCGAATACCGGCGGGCGCCGCATCCATTGGCCGCGCGGCAAGGTGCTGGGCGGGTCGAGCTCGATCAACGGCATGCTCTATGTGCGCGGCAACCGCGCCGACTATGACGGCTGGGCGCAGCGCGGCTGCCGCGGCTGGGGCTTCGACGCGGTGTTGCCCTATTTCATGAAATCGGAAACCTACCGCAACGACGGCGACGATGCGGTGCGCGGCCGCGCCGGCCCACTGGTCGTCGAGGATTACCGCACGATCCTGCCGCTGACTCACAAATTTGTCGAGGCCGCGCAGGAAGCCGGTTTCGCCTTCAACCCCGACCTCAACGGCAAGCAGCAGGAAGGTGTCGGCTACTCGCAGATGACCCGGCGCGGGCGCTGGCGGGGATCGACCGCGCGGACCTATCTGGCAGAGGCGAAGGGCCGCGCCAACCTGGAAACCGTGACCGAAGCGGTCGCGACGAGGCTGTTGTTCGAGGGCAAGCGCTGCGTCGGGATGGCCTACCGTCAGGGCGGCGTGGATCGCGAGGTACGGGCCGGACGCGAGGTGATCCTGTCGGGCGGTTCGGTGAACTCGCCGCAACTGTTGCAGATATCAGGCATCGGTCCGGCCGAGCATCTGCGCTCGATCGGCGTCGCGGTGCTGCACGATCTGCCGGGAGTCGGCGCGAATCTGTCGGACCATTACGTGACCCGCGTCTCGCACCGGGTGAAGGACCTGATCTCGATCAACGAGCTGGCCCGCGGTGTCCGTGTGGTGCGCGAGGCGGCACGTTTCGTGCTCCGCGGCAACGGTGCACTGACCTTCGGCGTGACCAGCGCGCAGGTCTTCTGCCGCAGCCGCGAGGGGTTGAGCAGCCCCGATCTGCAACTGCTGTTCACGCCGGCCAGCTACGGCACCAAAGTGATCGGCGAGTTGGAGCGAGAGCCGGGCATGACAGTGGCGATCTGCCCCGTGCGGCCGGAAAGTCGCGGCACGATCATGGCCGAGAGCACCGACCCCCTGGCCGCGCCGGTGATCCGCCCGAACTACCTGTCGGCCGAGGGCGACGCCCGTGTGATGCTCGCCGGCATCCGGCATACCCAGCGCATCTTCGCCGCGCCGGCCCTCGCGCGGCACAGCGTCGCCGAACTGCAACCCGGCAAGCCGGTCGAGAGCGTCGAGGACGTTTTAGCATTCGCGCAACGCAGCGGCGCGTCTATCTACCACCCCGTCGGCACGTGCAAGATGGGCGAAGACCCGATGGCCGTGGTCGATCCGCGGCTACGCGTGCACGGCATCGACGGCTTGCGCGTCGTCGACGCCTCGATCATGCCCACGGTCACGACCGGCAACACCAATGCGCCGACGATCATGATCGGCGAGAAGGGCGCCGCGATGGTCCGCGAGGATAGGCAGGCTTAGTGGCGCGGCGTTTCCCGGCTCGCGTCAGGCGATACCGCTCAGCTGCTTGGTGTATTCGGAGAGCTGGCCGATGTCGTAGTCTTCCCGGACCAGCGTGCGCGGGTTCCACATGCTGCGTCCGGTGCGGGTTACCAGATTGCCGCCATAGACGTGAATGGCGTTGGATTTCCGCTCGATCGGATTGTCGATGGCGTGAATCGTCTCGGGCTTCAGGACCGCGACGTCGCCGGATTTAAGCAGCCGCTCGCCGGTTTGCTTCAGTGCGCCGCCGGTTTCCTCGAAGAACGCGTTGTGCTCCACGCCGTCATAGACGCCGATCACGGCCCACATATTGTGGTTATGGACCGGCGATTGCAGCCCGGGCACCGTGGCGGCTTGCAGGACGGTCAGGTTGTCGTCGTGAAAGACGATCCGGTCGCGCAGCGATTTCCCCGTCGTCCGTTCGCCGAAGGCGGCGTGCAACCCCTCCGGGTCGGCGATGACATCGCGGACCAGCCCCTCGACCGCGGCGGCGGGGTCATCGCTGGCGAGTGCGGATTTGCAGTCTTCGACGAAGGCATCGAGATCGACCATGGGGTTCTCCGGAGTTTCACGGTTATGAGGCGCTACGATGGCTCGTTTCGGGCGATGGAGCAAGATTGGCCTTGCAACCGGTTTTCAATCGATTTGCCTACCCCTCTTTATTCGCTGACCCTCTAAAAGTCTGCAAGAGCACTAATTTAACCATGGCCTTCCGGCGCCTCGACGCCAGGGGGCAATGGGCCTTGGACGCTGATGGGTCGGCTGTCGGGATCGAGTAGCAGCATTTCGGACACACCCCAGTGCTGCGGCTCGAATCCACGCTGAACCTCACCAGCGGTAGGGGCCGTGAATGTCGCGGAGTCTTCGACTGCAAGGATGGGCAGGATTTCGAGGTTCTGTGTCTCCGGACGCTCAATGAGGTAGATGAACGGACCGCCGGCCGGATGGCGGAGCAGGAGGGAGCGCTCGAGGTCGTAGCCGAGGTCGCGCCAAAACGCGACGGACTTGCCCCATTTGTGGGTTTCCACGATGAGACCTTTGATACCGTTGCTACTCATTTTCTGGTTCCTTCTCCTCCGCGCTCGTTGCGTCGCCGAGATATTGGCGCAGCGCCGCCGCCACGACCGCGGAGAGCGATTGCTCGGTATCAACCGCATGGTGTTTCAATCGACGGATCAGCGTGACCGGGAGGTAAACGTTGAACTGCTTGATTTTTTCTATCATACTAACATACTAGCATTATTGATCCGAAATACAACGTTTCGGGAGAAGAATGCTCTCCTTGAAACGCAGTTGGAGGCAGGAATGGCAAATGTCAGGTACATGGTCAGCGACACCGAAACGGCCGTCGCATTTTACACCGACCACCTCGGTTTCGCGCTCAAGAGGAATTTCGGCCGTTTCGCCATGATCACTCTGGGAGACTTGACCCTCTGGCTCAGCGACCCCAAAACCTCGGCACGTCAACCGATGTCCGACGGACGCGAGCCTGAGCCCGGCGGTTGGAATCGCATCGTCGTCGAGGTCGATGACCTGAAATCCACTGTTGAGCGACTTGCAATGGCTGGCGTTCAATTCCGCAACGAAATTGTCAGCGGTGTCGGTGGCAAGCAGGTTCTCATAGAGGACCAAGACGGTAACCCGATAGAGATATTCGAGGCGTCTCCAAACCGTCCAACTTAGCGCGTTGTGTACTTTTGTTGATGCTGGAAGTTTCTTTAGTATTATCGAATAGAAAGCTTCAGACGGGCCTGAATGGCCGCCTCTCCATCAACGTCAGGAAGAATATTTCTACCTCAATGACCGAGTTGAGCGTGTACCTTTTCCCAGTCTTGATCGTAAGTGATTAATGTTTTTTCGGTCTCCCGAAACGACGCGGACGCGGTAGCCGGCTTGAGCGCACAGTGAAGTCACTGACGACGCTTGCCATTTGTTTTCTCGCGCCGTCCGCAACGTGTCGATAAGAAGCTGGCGCTGGTAGGCCTGTGGAATTTGGGTGCGTACGACATTTTCACGCGAAAGTCCTTCGTCAATAAAACCACTTTCGGCGATAGCGAGTGAATCGCGCCGGCTCGCGGCGATACAAGGGCAGGCTGCGCCGAACTTTGCAGCCGCAATGAGAACTTGCTCAAACTGCTCGGCAGGCACCATCGGACGCGCTACTTCATGCAACAGTATCAACGGTCGGGTTGCCAAGGCGAGAATGGTTTCAAGCGTTTCCTGACGGGTCTCGCCACCCGCCTTCACCGTCGCCGAATCCCCGACAAGCGTCTCCGACTTGGCCACATCGACCGCGGGCACGCCGACAATCATTTCAGCGGCGAAGGGCT
>JAKZTB010000206.1:0-9457 GCA_047517345.1 Alphaproteobacteria bacterium | reverse complement strand
ATCGACCTGGAGCTCAGGCCGGGAAGCGACGACCGCTACGCCTCGGGGCCCGGGGTGTGGATCATGCACGACCACACCGAACATACCGTCACCAACAAGGGGATCAGCCCCGGTGGCGACATCACCACGATCGTCTATGAGGGGTATATGGGGGACGACGGGCTGCCGAAGACCGCCACCAAGCTCGATCGCTTCTTCGATCCCGAATACTACCTCGGTCACGTTCCGGTCTTCGACCCGGCCATATTCAACACCACGCGCGCAGACTATGAATTCGGGTGGCCGGAGGACGAACCGGTGGGCGGCGCGTTCGCCTATCCGGTTCGCGAGACGAACAAATAGGGCACCGGCGGAGATGGCCATGAAGAAGATGTTGCTCGCTTGCGCCTCGGCCGTCGCTGTGTCGGTGGCCGCGTCGGGTTCCGCCTGGGCGTTCAGCGAAATTGTCGACGCTTTCGTTCCGGAAGACCCAATGGCGAGCCATCGGATCGTGGCGACCTCGTGCGACCAACCACGGAGTTTTCGCCGGATCGAAATCAAAGGGGGGACCAAGTTCGCGCGCACCGGCGAGGTGTTCGCCTTCGAGCCCCGCGTGATCCGCGCGAAACGGTGCGAGGAAGTGGAAATCGTTTTGGAAAACACCGACGCGGTGCGGCACGCTCTTATGCTGCCCGGCCTCAACCCGATGTTTGCACTGGAGTTCACAGGGCGTGGGGTTAAGAGCCTTCGTTTCGTGACACCGGATGAAGACGTCACTCTGGACTTCCACTGCCATGTACCAACTCATGAACGGCTGGGCATGCTGGGCGAACTGATCGTGGGCAAGGGCGGCAACGCGCCGGCGCGCGAGGCGCCGCCACCGGGGACCGCGCGCCTTTTCGATGGCATCGGCGACGTCGTCGCCGTCGAGCAGCGCAAGAGCCGTCTGGTCCTCAGCCATGGGGAAATCAAGGGTTTCATGGCGGCGATGGTGGAAATGAGTTTCGTTGTCACGTCCAGCGCGCTGCTCAAAGGAATCGAACCGGGCGACAAGGTGCGCTTCACCATCGACGCCGACAAACGCGCGATCGTCGATGTCGTTCCCCTTGACAGGTAAGTGGCCGGCGAAGCGAGCGGTCGGTAGCGGTTCTCCGAGGCAGTTGTTGGGTTGCGAGCGTCCGGCACGCGCTACCGCGGCGTCAGGTGCCGCGCATCCGGCGGCGCCCGGTGGTCCATCACCCGCAAAATGGCCGCGTTCATCATGTAGACGCTCATCACCGCCGTCAGCTCCATCAGGCCCTTTTCGCCGTAGCGCGCGCGCACGGCGTCGAAGGTGTCGTCGCTGACCTGCGGCGCCTCCAGAAGTTCCCGACCAAAACGGATGATCAGCGCCTCGTCCGCCGTCAACCCATCCAGCGGCCCATAAGTGTCGACGGCGTGGATCGCCTCCTCGCGCGTGCCCGCCTTGAGGCCCAGCCTGACATGCGCGTTCCAAATGTAGTCGGCGTTCGCCGCACGCACCGCCGTACAGATCGCCAGCTCCGTTTCCGCATCGCTCAGCGAGGTGTGATAGCGCAAGTGCTCGACGAGATCCGAAAGCCGCGCCCCGGCCTCCCCGGCGTAGGTCAGGTAACTGCTCGGCGGCGGCACGGTCGTGCGCGTCTTGTGAATATGGCGCATCGCAGCGCGGGTTTCCTCGGAAAATTCCTCGCTGTCCGACGGAATCGGCAATCGCGGCAGCGTCCTACTCCTTTATCGGGCCTCATGCGGAAACGCCGGCGCACGATGCATCATGAGACACCTGAAAAGGAAACGAATTGTTCGCGCGCAATCGATCGTGTCGGTAAATAGGCGACACGATGTAATTCCGCTAATTTCCGTCAATTCCGGGTTAGCGCATTGTGAACCGAAAATTTCAAGGTTGGTGTCGATGAACAAGAAACGGTTTGGCCGCACGGATCTCGACGTATCCCTGCTGACGTTCGGCTGCGGTGCGGTCGGCGGACTGATGACGGCCGGCAGTGCCGCCGACCAGGACCGTACCGTTGCCTGGGCGCGCGACAACGGCATCAATTTCTTCGACACCGCGCCGTCTTACGGCAACACCGCCTCGGAAACGAATCTCGGCCGGGCGCTCGGGCGCAACCGCGACGGCATCGTCGTCAGCACCAAAGTGGGTGTGACCGAAGCGGATCATGGCGATCTCGCCGGCGCGATCCGGGCCTCCCTCGACGCGAGCCTGGCGCGGTTGCAGCAGGACCACGTCGACATCTTTCAGCTTCACAACACGCTCGATGCGCCAGACGACAGGGGAAGCCTGACCACCGATCAAGTCCTCGATGAGATCGTGCCGGCATTTATGAAGCTGCGGGACGAGGGCAAAACGCGTTACCTCGGCTTTACCGCGAAAGGCGATACGGATGCCCTTCACAAGCTGATCGAGTCGGGGTGCTTCGATAGCGCGCAAATCTTCTACAACATGCTGGTGCCCTCAGCCGGCGAAGCCGTTCCAGCCGGTTATCCCGCGCAAGACTACCGGCAACTTCTGGATCTTGCCGAGCGCCACAGCGTCGGCTCGATCGGTGTGCAGTTCCTGGCCGGCGGCGCGCTTTCGGGAAGCGAAAAGCGCCATCCTTTGGGGTTGCAGACTGTCGCGCCGATCGGATCGGCCCAAGACTATGCGACCGATATAAAACACGCGTTGCGTTTCGAACCCGTTGTCGCGGCAGGCCATGCGGCAAACTTGCCGGAATTGGCAATCCGGTACGTTATTTCGAATCCCGCGCTTTCAACGACCGAGATCGGTATCGCAACGCCTGACGAATTGCAACAAGCCGCCGACGCGGTCAACAAAGGACCGCTATCGAAAGAGGCGTTGGCCGACATCAGAAACATTCAGGCCGGGTTGGCTCAGCATACTTAATTGCGCGCGACAAAAATCGCGGCTTTGCCTTTTGCCGGTTGCCATTGGTGGTCGATCGCGAAACCGGCATCGGTCAGACTGTCCGCCAAATCTTTCACCGTGAAACCTTTGACCAGCGGCATCAGACCGAGGAACTTTCCGATCGGGCCGATAAACTTGAAGAACGCCATCGTATCGCCGAGGCATGGCGTGCTGGTGATGAACAGGCCGCCCGGTTTGAGCATTTAAAAACTTTGGCGATGGCGTCTTCCTTGTTCTCCAGGAGATGCAGAATACTGAGCCCCAAAACGGCATCGAAAGTTCGATCCGGCACGGTCAGCTCCTCGATGGGCGATCGTTCGAAAGCGACGTTCGGGACATTGCTCGACTCGGCTTTACCGCGCGCGATTTCGATTATCTTCGAGGAGATGTCGATGGCCCGGATATGGTTCGCGTAGGGCGCATGGCTGAGTGCGGTCGACCCGGTCCCGCAGCCGAACTCCAAGACCGACATATCGGGGCCCAAATAATCGCGCGTGACCCGAAGTTTTCTCTCGTAGGAATCCCGATCGGCAACGGGCTGCTTCGCATAGCGTTCCGCGATCTTATCCCAAAACCTGCTTGGTTGGCTCATCATCGTCCCCGCCCCTCTAATTGGGTCATTGTTTCGCCTCAATCAAGCGCCTGTCCATGTTCTCGAAAACCGGTCCGCTTTGGAATTCCCGCACGCCGATTTAGCTGTACACGCCTCGACAAAGTTCGTCGCCGTTCGAAGCTGCGACGGCAATGCAACCTTGAAGGAGGCCTACGATGAATTCGTTCAAGATCGTTCTTGCAGCCGTTTCCGGTGTCCTGGCCGCGGGTTGCGCGGGCAGTGCGACGCACGATGTCGTCAGCGCCTATCAGGCCAGCGACAGCGACCTATCCTGCGACCAGATCAAATCCGAAATGATGAAAGCGCAAATCGTCATCGACGGGGTCAATAAGGACAAGGAAGACTGGACCGCGGCGGATGTTGCGGACGGTATCTTGTGGTTCCCCTTCAATCTGATTGCCAAGAGCGCGAACTACAGCGAAGCGCTGGCAGCGGGAAGCCAGCGCATCGCCAGGCTGACGACGTTGGGAAAAGAGAAGAATTGCGCCGCACAATTCGCCGGACCGTTGGCGGAAAGCGCTGCCGAAAAACGCAAATCCCCGCAGGAGGAACGGGAACTGTCGGCCCCCGAGATAACCTTAGTTCACGCGGGCCGCACGATCGACGCGTTCGTATCGGAGAACGACGGGATCAAATCGGACGTCACCATTAAGTTCGATGGCGATGGTACGATGTCCGGCCGAACAAAGTCCGGGTATTCCGATACAGGCGATTGGTGGGTCGAAAACGACAAGCTGTGCCGTCAATGGGAGCGCTGGCAGAATTCCGTTGCGAGCTGCTACACGATCATGCTGGCCGGCAACAGGACGCGATGGGTCGAGGATGACGGAAGTACCCATGCGGTACAGCGTCTCAGGACAATTCCGAATCTAATGCAGCCGGGTGCGTCGGTTAAAAGTAAATAGCGTCGATCGGACGCTTGCCGCCTGTAGCGTCGCATTATTCCGGCGAATTCAAATAAACGGTTATGCTAAATTCATTCGACGCATTGGAACCGGCAGCGAATTGCAGATTTGCGGCGCGGCGGTCAATGAGGATGCTAATGGTCCGTTGATTCCCACAATGGCTCACCTGTGACCTTCAGCGAAGGCCTTCGCTCACGCCGGGACTCAGGGATAAATCGGTAGTCTGGAGTTCCCCCGGTTTCGCAGTCAGCCAAGCCCATCGTCCACGTCCAAGATCGGGGATAAACGGCGAGTCCGAGGCCGCAAATCACCTGCAACACACCGCGCCACCCTGCCTGCGAACGTTCGAACTTCCTTGACGCAGCGAAACATTATCGGCGATCATTTATACGTTAGTGACGATCAAATTTCATTTTGTTGGCAGTTTCTTAAATGAGTGCTGGGTGCTGCTACCGAAGTCATGAAATTCCGACGTTGGCAGCGCCTGACAACAAGGCAACGCAACTGGGGGAGTCAGTCATGACCGAGAGCATTTACAAGGTAATCGAGATCGTCGGTACGAGCCCGGAATCTTGGGAAAGAGCGACCGCCGTGGCGGTAGAACGGGCGGGTAAATCGCTGCGCGATCTCCGTATCGCCGAAGTCATCAAGCAAGATGTACAGATCGAAAACGGCAAGGTTGCGGCCTACCGCGTTCGGCTCAATATCTCTTTCCGGTTCGAAGACGAATAAATTTCTGCAGGTCGCCAGTGCTTCGTGTTTGGCACTGTGCGTCCGAATTGTCGTCTCGGTGCGGTGCCGGATTGCGCCCCGCAACGAACCTCTGCGTCTTGGTGCCATTCATTTGAAGGGAGATTTCCAATGACTGTAATTGCGATGACACGAGAAATGGGGACGCTCGGTAAGGACGTTGCCGCCGGCCTCGCAGACGCGCTTGGCATTGAGGTCGTCCACCAGGAACTCGTCGAGCATCACCTGGCCGAACGCATGCAACTCGGGGAGAGCACCGTCCATCGGTTTCTCGAAGGGCGCTCTTCGTTGTGGGAACGCTGGAAGATCGGATCGGACAAGATGTCCCGCTATACGGCCGACGAAGTCCTCGAACTCGCTAGCCAGGACAACGTTCTGATCCGCGGCTGGGGGGCCTCACAGCTGCTTCGCGACGTATCCCACGTCCTGTGCGTTCGTGTTTGCGCGCCGATGTCCTACCGCGTTTCCGTGATGATGGAACGGCTCGGCGTTTCGGACGAGCGTTCGATGCGGCGTGAAATCGAGCGCAACGACAGCGCGCACAGCCGCTCCATCCAGCGCCAGTTCAGTGCCGATTGGCGCGAGCCCGAGAATTACGACATCGTCCTCAACACGGGATTCGTCTCCGTAACGGCCTGTGTCTCACTCATACAGAATCTCATAAGCAACTCCGCTTACAAAGAAACGGCAACTTCGCGCGGTAAATTGACCGACAAGGTTATCGAGGCGGAAGTGCGTAAAATTCTGGATGAATTTGTCGCGGACACGCCTTTTGGGAGTGGCATCAACATATCCGTCTCGGAAGGGAAAGTCGTTTTGGAGGGCGTCGTGAGCGGTCACGGGGACATCAGCGGCGCCATTAAATATATCGAGAAGAACGAAAAGGTGTCCGAGGTCGAAAACAATGTCTCCTTCGTACCGGTGCATTCCGGTGTCTGATACCAAGGGCGAGGCCGGTTAGGTATCGTATCCCCGGAACCCTCGGACCCTTTCGATCACCGGTGCCGATAAAGCGTCGGTTGCTCCCGGGAGAAAATCTTCCGCCCGCGTTTGAAGCCGCACAGCGGCAGGGCGACGCTTGCGACGATATCGGCGCCCGAGGCCGCATCCCACACCACAAGGTCCGCCGCCTTGCCCACCGCGACCCCGTAATCGTCAAGCCGAATCACCGCCGCCGCCCGGTCCGTGACCATCTCGAAACATACCGCCAGGTCCCGGGGCCCATGGCGCTGCACGATATTGGCGTACAGGTTGACCATCCGAACGAGCGAACAATCGCCGTAGGGCGTGAACGGGTTCAGGACATTGTTGGTCGAGACGGTACAATTGGCGCCGTTTTCGATCAGCGTATTGGCGTCGGTCACGCCGCGGATCACACTGTGCTCCATATGGCGGCCCGCATTGAATATGTCGGTCGCGGGCAGAACCGCCAACGAGACGCCCGACGCGCCGAGCCGCCTGCCGACCGCCGCCTGCTCGCGCACCGGCATGCAGGAATATTTCGAACCGTGCCCGAAGGCGACCCGTCCCTGCCAGCCGATCTTGTCGGTTATCTCGCAGACCAGCGGATAGTCGAGCCGGTCCGTGTCGTAGCCGCCGTCGAGATGGAAATCGACATCGACGCCATATCGCTGCGCCAGTTCGAAAACGCGGCGGATCTGTCCGTCCCCGTCGCTGTCGTAACGGATGCCGCCCCCGACCACCGGCGCGCCCCGCTCCAGGCATTCGACCAGGTTCTCGTCCGCGCCCGGCACGCCGGTCCACCCTTCCTGCAGAAACACGCAAGGTTGGATATCGATCGCCCAGGCAACGTCCTTGCGCAACTGCTCGATCGCCTCGAACCCCTGCAGGCCGACATTCGGATCGACCTCGACCTGGGTCCGCATGTGGGTGACGCCGTGCAGCAGGCATTGCTCGACCGTGGCCTTGGCGCGCGCGTAAATATCCTCTGGTGTGAAGGTATGTTTGATCGACGCGGTACGCTCCATGTGATCGCGCACCATCCGGTCCGACTGGATTGGTACCCGGTCGACGATCATCGCCTTGTCAAGATGGAAATGGCTCTCGATCAGACCGGGCGAGACAAGCTTGCCGCCGATATCCTCTTCCTGTCCGTCCGCTGCAAGGTTCGGCTCAAGGGCAACGATCCGGCCGGCCTCGACGCCGATATCGACCGGCGGATCGTCGGCGCCTGCGCTCGATATCCGTGCGTTTCGGAGAATGAGATCCAATGCCAACCGCGTCGCCCCCCAAATCTTAAACCACTAAGTTCGTGACCTCGATTATTGACTGGCTGACCGGCGATGCAAGAGGGCGGCGGCGCTATTTCAAATTCCTACATCGACACGCGGCGTGCTTGATCATTTTAAGGCTATCGTAAGCTTCCGCTTCTTCGGTGGTGCGGATTTTGGCTTTGGGCAGTTCTCCACACACTCAAATGTCGCGCCGCAAGCCTGTGCCTCCATTTCGAACACTTCCTGGCAGACTGTCTGGTTGCAGCCCGCGTAATTCACATATTCATCGCGGCGCGGCTCAGGTGATGCAGGCTTCAAATGCACGCATAATGAGTCGGTTGTTCCAACAATATGATTTTTACAGGCGGTGATGAGGTCGGTTGCGGCCTTTGTGCCGGTAATACCACGACGGATTATCTCCGCATCGGCTTCTTGGCGGCACGCGATCCGTTTGTCGTTTACACAATTGTCGTAGCGAGCGAGGTCCCCTCGGTATTTGTGCAGTGCCGATTCATAAGCTGGAATGCCCCGCAATTCCGCCGCCCGGCGGCATTCGAAGTTCTTCCCCTCCTCAACCTTCCGACAAGCCGCCTTCTCAGCGATAACTTTACGGACGCATTGGCGTCCAACTTCAGAACTCGGCGGCTCAAGCCGGTATACCGGTTGCAGCGCGCAGGCTCCGAGCATCACGAGCCCTGCCGCCATGGCGGCAGAGTTCACCGAACGTCGGCGGGCACGGCGCATTACAGGGGTATCGCACGCCGAAGTGCCTCAAGCACCGTGCGCCTGCTTGCGCCGGCCGCGCATGATCTCGTGGCTTTCCGGCGTGCCGTCGTGCCAGGTGCCGAACCATTTGTCGAGCGGCACCGTCCCGTCGCCGCCGTAATTGCACTCGAAATAGCGGTGATGGAGGTAGTGGAAGTAGCGCTGTCCGATCGATACCGCGGTGCCGTCCTTCTTCTTCCATTTGTGGAAGCCTACATGGCCCACGGCCGGCGTCAATCCGGTCGCCTGCACATGAAAAATGACGTGCAGCGGATGCGACAGCAGGATCCAATGGAGCAGGACGCCGCTGAAATAGAGGACGTGCTCCACGGGATGCATCGACATGCCCGACCACGGCCCGATGTCGACATTCTTGTGGTGCAGCTGATGGATGGTGCGATAGAGCCAGCGGGTGTGCAGCAGGCGGTGTACGAAGTAGAAGTGCGCGTCGCGGATCATCGGAATGGCGCAGAACAGAACCACGAAATAGACCGGGTGTGCCTCCCAGCTCAGCATCGGGATATAGCCGTTGGCGAAGGCCCAGAGCGTCACGACCTCGTAGGCGGACCAGACGGCGACGGCGCTGCCCGCGGTCCAGAACATATTCTCCTGCACCTGATTGCCGAACAGGAAGCGGCGATGCTCCGCCGCCGGCGCCTTGCGGTTCAGCATGAAGTGCGTGCCCTGCGCGTTCCTCGTGTAGAAGCGCCAATGCAGCCCGCCGAAGACCAGGAAAGTGAGGCCGAGATTGCGGCCGTAGACGATGGCGATCCAATCCCACTGGAAGCTCTTCATGCTGGCGAGGTCGGGCGTCAGCCAGAACCAGCTGACGATGGCGAGCACCATGTACAGGACGTTCATGGGCAGGAAATAGCCCGGATAGCCGAGCAGAAACTTTACCATGGCAACCGGCCGCGGCGGCCAGACGAAGATCGGCGGCGCGACGATCGGCGTGGCGGGCGGCGCGTCGTGCCCGCCCTCCTCAGCATCGAATGTGGATTCGGCCATGATATCCCGTCTCCCCGAAATCGTCCGCAGTCGGCCCGAATGGGGCTTTTCCAAAATGACCGTCGGCTGTTGTCAGGGTAGATATCTGGGGGCCTGACGGCAACAACGGGTTTGGGAATTGTCAATGACACATAGAGATGTCCGGTTTTTGTAGCACATTAAATGTCCGCTTCTTTGTGAGGAGGCCTGTGGGTAACCCGGCTTGGCGTAGCGACCGTCACGAGTCAGGCCTAGGCAAGCCGGTTATCCACGGGCCGGG
>JAKZTB010000205.1:0-4107 GCA_047517345.1 Alphaproteobacteria bacterium | reverse complement strand
CGGCATCGATGGACGCGAGGGAAATTTCGTCACGGTTGGCGAATGCCATGGCGGTTATCGAGTATAATTTTCGCCGAGCTTGTAGCACCTTTGGCACAAGAGGCGACGGACCACAGTTGGTTGAAACGGTTTCCGGCAATGCGCACAGGGTCGCACAGGCTCGCCCGTTCGGACGGCCAGGCCTCCCTTCGTGGACCGTAGTGAAGTCATGGCCGACGCCGCCACGGATCATAAGCGTTCTGCGCACCGACGCCGGCGGCAGCAGCGGCGGGTACGCTTCCGGGCGGATATTGTCTGATCGAGGCCGCGATCGCCTGTTGGGGCAAACCTGAGATTGCAGACGGTGGAGGCGCAACAGCCGCTTGCTTTGGAGTTTTGCCCCGAGCCGCGATCGCCCGCGCCAAAGCGGCGCGCTTCGCCGTCTGTGACTTCGACAACTTCGCGGCGGCGTAGCCCGCGAGCGGAACCGCCGCCGCGCCTAAAGGTCCACCAATCAAAGCGCCGCCAGCGGTGCCCATCATCAAATTCATCATGTTTCTACCCTGATCGAGTCCGCCGCCGAGGGAGCCAATCCGGCGTAAAACGTTGCTTGAGAAATTCCCTTGGGCCACGGCCTTTACCGCGGCCAGCTCCGCATCGGTAAAGCCTTTCATTTTCCGTGAAGCGCGAGCCTTGTAGAGCGTGCGGAATTCGTTTCTTAACCCGGCTTCGATTCCGGCTTGCGCCGCCCCGGCATTTTCGATTGCGACATCGATTATTTCGCTTTTCTTCAGTCGGGACCACAAGTCGCGAGCCTCGGACAACTGCCCGCCGGCGTGACCTGCGCCGCTCTCAACAAATTCATCAACAAGATCGACGGCGATAGCACCCAGTCGGGCCTCGGCTCTGTCGGCGGAACCCGCGGCATTGGAAAACTGCCGACGTAAAATCGCCATCTGTTGAATACCTGGCGCACCTCCTTTCGACTCGGCCAGTATGTCCGCAACCCGCGAAATTTTCGGAGACAAAATTTTGTCGGCACCTTCGGAAACCATCCGGCCCACAACGTCATCGACGAATTTGGAATAATAGCCTTCCTTGAATCTGACGCCCGATTTTTCCGCTGCTTCAAACAGGTTCGACGCCTGCCCTTGTAGCTGGTCCGGTGTAGGCGCATCGGCGACGAACTCTTTATTCGATGGCGCTTGTGGTCCGCGTCGCGCCCCCATTGTACGGGATACAGCACGCCCGCCAGCGGCTACAGGGTCCACCGAGGCGACGGCCCGAGCAACCCGTCCAGCGACACCTGGTATTCGTGCAGCAGCTCCAGCGCCGCCAGTCACCAACCCGAGACCATCCAGCGCGACGCCAACCGGATCGGTCCTCAACGAATCGAGAAATTCATCGCCGCCGCCGTATCGGTCCGAGTAGTGCCCACCTACTGCTTCCGCCGTGGCGCGATGATCGCCAAAGGTGTCTCGGCTCGGAATACCGCGCTCATCTTTTAATAATTGGGCCGCTCCAACAGCAGCACCGCCGATCATTTTCGCCGTTTCGACCGGGGATGAAATCGCCTCCCAAAGGTCGCCGGCGACATTGGCCGCGCTAGTCGGAACATTGCCAACCATTTCGCCGACGTACTGGCCGACTGATCGGTCCGGCTCGGGTGCGGCCTGCACGGGGGCCGCGGTTTGTTGCGCCGTCGGCGTGGCGAACCGGTCCAGTGGATTCGGCATCTATTTACCTCCAGGAAAGGCGATATCGTAGGCACGCTTCGCCGCGTCGATTTCCGCTTGTGGGTAGGATTTTGGGTCCGCGAGTAGCGCCTCCGACATATCTTGAACTTGCCGCGCCAAAACATCGGGCGGGACCGACAGATACATTTTGACACGCTCGGCGTCCACTTCCTGCCCCTGTCCTGCCCCTGGCGCTGGTGACGCTGGAGCTGGAGCTGGAGCTGGCAGCGACCTAGCAAGCGCGTTTTCCTGCGGGAGTCCTGGTGCCGCCGCCTCGGGCAATCCCATAGCCTGACCTTGCGCGGGCTGGCCTGGAAGAGCTGCGGCGCCTTGTTGGTCTCCCTGCGGTTTGAACCTGCCAGTGAAAATCAGTTGTTCGTCAACTCCGGCATATTTGGCGAGCCGCGTTATCCTATCGCGTTCAGGTGCTACGGTACTTTCGAGCGCACGACGAACCACCTCTTCACCAAAACGTTTATAACTTGCCAATTCTTCTAGCGTGACACCGGCGCCGCCGCGAGCCAGCTTGTCCGCGTATCCGCGCAAGGTTTCGATTGCACTTTGACCGGTCGCACTGCGGGCATACTCGGATTCACGGACGACGCTCGTCGGATCAAGTAACTTATTGAAACTAATCAGAATTGCTTGCGATCCGGCCAGCATATCGCCGGCCTGTGCCATATCTAGGCCGATTTGCATGCGGTCGCTTGAGGCTAAAATATTTTGCATTGGGCGCACGGTTTTTTGCCAATCGTCGGAGAGTTGGCGTGCCATCTGCAACCGGTCCTTAAGCGGCACTTCCGGCTTAGTCGCTTCTTGTTCTGGACCGAGAGTTTCGTCACTGAATGCCGGAGTTTGGTCGTCCAAATAACGAAGCCGGCCAAATCGGTCTTTTGCTGTTTTCCGCTCGCGCTGCGGTTCCTGTGCCTGCGGAGCTAAATAGCCGGACAGCTTGCCGGACACGCTGGATTTTTGCGCAGAGCCACCGCGCCCGTAAGGGTTCTCGATGATATTCCAAGTTTCCGCCTCGGGTTGCTCGGGCGCAGGCGCCAGCGGATGCGCGACGACGCGGCCGTCTGGTCCTCTCTGCCCAATCGCGCGGCCCTCGGCGTCAAGGATGTCTTCGAACTTCGCCGCAGGTCGGGAATCATTCCAGAATTTGAGAAAACCCGAGTCGGCCAGAACGGTCGGATCACTCTGCACGAGATCGCGCAAGGTAGAGCCGCCGGAGAGTTGCTGCGCCCACCCTTTTCGCTTGTCGATTTGCTGCGCCGCCTTTGCACGGTTCGCCTGGGCGGACAACTCCTTACCGCGCGCCCTCGCCCAAGCGCCGCCGATTTCGCTTAACGCCGTAGCCCAATTTTGCGTCACTGGATTTGCAACTCGCGCGTTGCTCATCGATCCGGATGAACCAATTCTGAAGCTCGGGCCGGGTCCTGAAACTTGTGTCATTTTCCCCTCACCACTGCGGTGTCAATTCATTCAGAACAGCGTCCAAGTCGTCCGACGCTTGGTTTGCCGCAGAATTTCCTGATCCGGAAACCTGGCCGCTCGCCGCTCGCGCCTGGGCAACATGGCGTGCATCTTGTGCCTGCTGGGGTTCACGCGGGCCAACCTGATCAATAGCCACCGAAAGCATGGTTTGTCCGTCCGGCTGGAGACCTTGACGCAACATTTCCTGCGCAACCTCGACCATTGCGACTTGGATTTGGGGATCCCGCGCAATAGGATTTGCTGCCAAAAATTGGCCCACAGCCGCCGGATCGGCACCTACGATTTCACCTACAGACGCGGCGTATGGTGTGACGCTCTCTTGCGGATATTGAGCCGCGGGATCGCCGAATTCGTCAATTGCCGGCGCTGGGTTCTCGGCGCCCGGTCGCTCGCGAATTCCATATTGATCGACGAGATGACCAATCATTTGTCTTTTTTGCTCTTGATCGCCGCCCCTAAGAACCGCCGTCGTTGCAACGAGGGATTCCAATCCGCCCTTAACCGTCGTGCCGGCGTCGCGGGCGTGTCTCTGCAACCATTGGCCCATCGGCACGCGGTCTCCTTCGGCGATACCATGCTGGCCTTCGTCCCAAGTGTCGTACGCACTTTCAACCGCATCATCGACTGTCTGGCCGCTTGCGTCGCTCTGCTCTTCGCCTTGGGCGTTACCCGCTTCGGGATGCGCGTCTTGTGATGTATCACTCATTTTTTTGTCCTCTCGTTCAGGAGTCCTACCCCCGCAATGGTACCGGCGGGTGCAACATATCCGACGGCGAACGCCTTTAAAGACATTGCCGTGGCGCGTCGCGCGATCTCTAGTTCTTGTTTGGTTGGCCGGACGGGTGCCGTATCTTCGGAGCCTGGGCCACCGACGACGTTGTAACCGGCTCCTAATGGC
>JAKZTB010000204.1:0-4734 GCA_047517345.1 Alphaproteobacteria bacterium | reverse complement strand
ACGAGCCAAGCTCGCCCGCATTTACCACAGGCCCATCAACAGCAACTTTCTTCTCAAAATTATCGGTCATGTTCCGGTCCTCCTTGGACACTTCGATTAAGCCAATTCTGTGTCCAAGGAAATCGGGTCCGACTCACAAATGGTTCCATACGGTCTCCGGCGCACGGACCGATAATGTACGCCGGAAAGACAAACAGGGAGGGCAAACGATGAAGGCTGGTGCGATTTATCCTCAAACCGAACTCGGTGGCGATCCAGGCGCGGTCAAGGCGTTCGCCCAGGCGGCGGAAGAACTCGGATACGACCATATCGTTATCTACGACCACGTACTGGGCGCCGATCACACCGGTCGCGAACCGAAGCTGCGCGGGCCGTATAAGGACACTGACCCGTTCCACGAACCGTTGATCACCTATGCCTATCTGGCCGGCGTCACCGAGCGTATCGAACTGGTCACCGGTGTATTGGTTCTGCCGCAGCGGCAGACGGCACTGGTCGCCAAACAGGCTGCCGACGTCGATTTGTTTTCGGGGGGCCGGTTGCGGCTCGGCGTCGGCGTCGGTTGGAACTGGGTTGAGTTCGACGGCTTGGAATTCCCCGATTTTTTCCGCCGCCGCGGCAAGCGGCAGGAAGCGCAGATCGCCCTCATGCGCAAGTTGTGGGGCGAGCGTATCATCGATCACGAGGACGATTTTCACCGCATCGAGCGGGCCGGTATCCTGCCGCGTCCGGACCGGCAGATACCGATCTGGCTCAGCGGATCCAGTGAGCCGGCCTACGACCGCGCGGCGCGGATTGCCGACGGGTTCCTGATCTCCGGACGCAGTCAGGATTATGCGGTGATGATCAAGACGCGCATCGAAGGACAACTCGACGAGCTCGGTCGCGATAGGAGCAGTTTCGGCTTCGAATCGATCCAGTCCTACACGAGGGGCGCCAACCGGTGGCCCGAAGACATCGCGTCGTGGCGCGACGCGGGCGGCAGCCATATCTCCATCGTCACCATGGGCGCCAGGTTCGAAAAAGTCGACGACCACATCGACGCTATTCGGCATTGGCGCGAGGTTTACGATAACGTAGGCTAACAGCAGAGATTCTCGAAGGGAGGGCAGGGCATGGACGCAACGACCGCACGGCTCGTCGACTACGCAATGGGTGTCCGTTTCGAGGATTTGCCGGCCGCAACGTTGACGGCGGTCAAGCAGCGTGTCCTCGACACGCTGGGATGCGTCGCCGGCGCCTACGACCATCCGGTATCGGTTTCGGTTCGACGTTTGGCGGGACGCTATTCGATGGACACGTCTGCGACGATCCTCGGTGGGCCGGGCGGCGTCGCGCCGGAGATGGCGGCCTTTGCGAACAGCACCATGCTGCGTCTGCTCGATCTCAGCGATACCTACCGGGTGACGAGTGGTGGGCATCCGAGCGATATCTTGGGCGCGCTCCTCGCCGCGGCGGAACTCGGCGACCGGGACGGCAAGTCGCTGATCGCTGCGGTCGCCGTCGGATATGAGATCTATTGCAGTTGTTGCGACGCGGCCGATCTGAACGCCAAAGGCTGGGACCAGCCGGTCTATGGGGTCGTCGCATCGGCGCTTGCCGCGGGCAAGCTTATGGGTCTTAACCGCGAGCAGATGGGACATGCCGCAGCGCTCGCCATAACGCCGAACATGGCGACGCTTCAGACACGATCGGGCGAACTGTCGAACTGGAAGGGGTGCGCCGGCGCCAACGCGGCGCGCAACGGTTTGTTCGCGGCCATTCTCGCGCAGGAAGGCTTCACCGGGCCGGAGGCGGCAATCGAAGGCAAGTTCGGGCTTTGGGACATGGCCGGGCAATTCGACTGGCCGCTCGACGTCGGCAAACCGCCCTACCGCATTTCGAACAGTCACGTGAAATGCTTCCCGGTCTGTTATCACGGTCAGTCCGCGGTCTGGACGGCGCTGGGAATGCGCGACCGCTTCGACGCATCCGATATCGAAGAAGTAAAGATAGACACTTATGCTGTCGCCAAGGGCATGATGGCGGACGCGCCGAGCCGCTGGTCGCCGCAGACCGCGGAAACCGCCGACCACAGCTTGCCCTATGTCGTCGCCCTGGCGCTGCGCGATGGCGGCATCGGCCTCGACGCCTATGACGACGATCATCTGCACGACCCGGATCTCGCTGCCTTGATGAAACGCGTTTCGGTCAATGCCGCCGACGATCTGACGGCACAGTATCCGAGGACGTCGCCGAGCCGGATCACGGTACGCCTGAAGGACGGGACCGAGACGCGGAACGCGCTGAAGTTTCCCAAAGGGCACAATCAGGCGCCAATGACCAACGGTGAAATCGCGTCGAAGTTCCGAGGACTATTCGCCGCCTATCGAGACGAACAGCGCGCGGACGCCATGATCGATCTGATTGCGGGCCTCGACGCCATACCGGATGTGGCGGCGATCTTCGAGGCGTTCGCGTAGCGCGCAATTCCGATAGCGGAGGTTTCATGAACGTAAACGACAAAACCGTCGTCGTGACTGGCGGCGCGCGGGGCATCGGCAAGGCACTGGCGATCCGCTTTGCAAAAGAGGGCGCGCGGGTCGTGGTTTCCGACTTGAAAGAAGAGACGGCGCGTCGGGTAGCCGAACCGATTGAGGGGTTGGCGGTCGCCTGCGACGTATCAAAGGAATCCGCAGTGCAAAACCTGGTTGCGCGGGCGGAAGACCGTTTCGGTCCCATCGATTTGTTCTGCTCGAACGCCGGTGTCTTTTTCGGCGAGCCCGATCTGGCGACGTCGGCCGGCAACGACCACTGGCAGACGTGCTGGGATATCCATGTCATGGCGCATGTCTACGCGGCGCGCGCGGTGTTGCCGGGAATGATCGAACGGGGCGGTGGCTATCTACTCAATATGGCGTCGGCGGCCGGTTTGCTAAGCCAGATCGGGGACGCCGCCTACTCGGCGACCAAACACGCCGCGGTGGGGTTCGCCGAGTCGCTCGCGATCACCCATGGCGACGACGGTGTCAAGGTCTCGGTCATCTGCCCGCAATTTGTCGCGACCCGGATGCTCGGCTATGCGGAAGAAGACCGGTCGGAGGACGTTCCCGGCGTCATCGGTCCAGATCGGGTTGCAGACAGCGTGATCGAAGGGTTGGCGGAAGAACGTTTCCTCATCCTGCCGCACCCAGAAGTCGAGAAGTATCGCCATCATAAAGGCGACTACGACCGCTGGATCGGCGGTATGCGCCGCCTTCGCGGCAAGATCCTCGATGCGACGGGTTCGACGCGTCTGGAGGATATGCACAAGCTGGTTTGATCAAGCTCGCCGTTGCGCAACGTCCGAGGCGAGTTGTTTGCCATTTTATATAAATTTGACGTAGTTTTATTCGAATGTTTAAATTAAGAATAAGTAATATTTAATAATATTAATATATTTGAATGTATTACTGGTTGGGATATACAATATAAAATAAGCAATATTTTTTATAGTCGCCGGGATTGACTTCGCTCAGCGGCCGAAAGGTATGGAGATGGCGTACGAATTTCGTAATTTGAGAGTACTGCTCGTCGAGGATGAAAGTACCATGCGCTACTTGGTCCGGGACCTATTGAAGGCTTTCGGCATCGGCGATATCCGCACGGCGACCGATGGTAGCTCGGCGTACCAGGCATTGAAGTCTTATGCCGCCGATATCGTTATCGCCGATTGGCTCATGAAGCCGATGAATGGCTTGGAATTCCTCAAGCTGGTTCGCAACGCGCCCGATTCCCCGAATCCCTATGTTCCGATGATCATGCTCACGGGATATACCGACGTCGACCGGGTTCTGGCCTGCCGGGACGCCGGCGTTACGAGCTATCTGGCCAAGCCGATTACGCCGCAAACCCTGTACGGCCGGATCGTGTCGGTGGTCGAGGATAAACGGCCGTTTGTCAGGACCGACGACTATTTCGGACCGGACCTCGGCGGCGCGCAACCGTCGCTAGCGGAACCTGTTGCCTGCGAAGCGGTATTCGAGATCTAGCCGGAATTCCGGAGTGTCAATTCCGAGTCGTTACGCAAGCGGCGTTCACGGCCGCCGAGATAAATTGTGTCCATTAGCTTTGCATCAATTCGATGCTGACGCCGTCGGGAGCGGCGACGTAGCACAAGGTGTTGCCGTTGAAGTTCTTCAGTTCGACGGGGAAGCTGACGCCTTTGCCGCGCAGTTCTTCGCAGAATGCCTTCAGGTCGCCGCGGTACATGAAGCCGAAATGATCGGTGCCCCACTCATTGTGGCTTGAGTAGTCGGCGTACTGTTCAACCGGTTTCGGGTCGCTTGGCTCTTCGCCCGGACGTCGGCCGCGGATGATGACCGTCATGCCGCCGATCTCGACGAATATCTGCGGCGCCCCACGGGTCTCGCTATCGCGCGCGATCGTCGCGCCGAACATTTCCACATACCACTGCGCCGCCGCTTTCGGCTCGCGGCTGATGAGATGCACATGGTCGAACGCGAACGCCGGATTGCTCATTCATCGTCTCCCGTTTGGTGTTAACCCTCATCATGCCTCGCTCCACCCGCGAGGCCAATAGGCGCCGATCTAGCCGTCCAGCGGCGAAAGTTGGTTCCTTGCCTATCCGGTTTACACCCACACCCACTAGGGCTAGAATGGGCGCAAACCGGATATAGGGGAGCGCGCCATGGATGTTCTCGACCGCGCCGATCTCCCATTCCCGCATTCGCTACCCGAGTTCCAGCGACTTTT
>JAKZTB010000203.1:0-9323 GCA_047517345.1 Alphaproteobacteria bacterium | reverse complement strand
CCGCCGCCGGCTACAACTTCCGTCTCATCCTCAAATGGATCAGGCTTCTTTGCGCCTTCATCTGGAGATCATGCCTGACAATCCAAGCTCCGATGATAGTTCAATGGAGCTGAAATTCCGTATTCTTCACGACCGACTACTTACCAATTGCTGGCAGTCCACGCATGACGCCATAACGCGGGCGAATGGCGAGGCTGCCGGCTTGGGGGACTCAGCCAGGAGTGACCGCCGTTCCCTTGAGTTCGCAAATCAAGCCGGGCATCGACAGCTCGGCGACGCCGTGAGCTAACCCGGATTTGACGGAAACCGTTGAAAGGGTAATCGCAGGTGCAACTGCGTCGCATGCGAAAGCGCTATTTGGAGGCGCCGCTCCGAACTGCCATGATCGATCGTACCGCGCCGCTTCGGCGCCTGGACCTCGGATGCAATCTGGAAGGACGACATGGCTGCACCTGACGCGAGCCCCGTAAACCTCGGCCTCGAGCCCAAACCCGGCGCCCTGGCGGGCATCCGGGTCATCGAGTTGGCCGACGAGCAGGCGGAATATTGCGGACTGACCTTGGCCGGGCTGGGCGCGGACGTCGTGAAGGTGGAGCCGCCGGGCGGCAGCCCGACGCGGCAAATCGGGCCGTTCTACGAGGACGCGGCGGATCCCGAACGCTCGCTGTTCTTCTGGCAGTACAACCGGGGCAAACGCGCCGTCGTGCTCGACTTGACGAATGAGGCGGACCGGGCGCGGTTCGAGTCGCTGCTGGCCTCCGCCGACATCCTGCTCGAATCGACGCCGAAGGGTGAGCTGGAGAGGCTGGGACTCGGCGCGGACGCGCTGGCGCAGCGGTTCCCCGGCCTGATCCACGCCAGGGTGACGCCGTTCGGCGACGACGGGCCGTGGAGCCATTACAAGGCCTCGGACCTGGTGCATCTGGCACTGGGCGGGGTGATGATGAATTGCGGCTACGACCCCCTGCCGGACGGCACCTATGACCTGCCGCCGATCGCGCCGCAGATGTGGCACGCCTACCACATCGCCGGGGAACAGCTCGGCATGGCGATCCTCGCCGCGCTGATCTACCGCTTCCGCACGGGGCAGGGGCAGCTTGTCTCCTGCGCGGTGCACGAGGCGGTGTCGAAATGCACTGAGGTCGATCTGATGTCTTGGGTCATGCGGCGCGCACCGGTGCTGCGTCAGACCTGCCGGCACGCCCGCGAGATCATCGCGCCGGCGCCGACCATCGCGCACACCAAGGACGGGCGCTGGGTGATGGCGAGCCTCGGCACGCGGCCGGGCGACGGCGACAGGCTGATCGAACTGCTCGACCGCTACGGCATCGAAAGCGGCATGGACCCGGACAACACCGACATATCGAAAGGCGGCCGCTTCGTCCCGGGCACCGGGCCGGTACAAAAGCGCGACAAAGGCATGGAGGCGATGCAGCGTTTCGTGCGCAACTTCACCTACGACAACGTGCCGTGGCGCGAGGCGCAGGAGATCGGCATGCTGTGGGCGCCGCTGCGCAAGCCGCACGAGAACGCGCTCGACCTGCACTGGATCGCGCGCCAGAGCTGTTCGGAAATCGAACATCCGGAACTGGGCGAGTCCTTCCGCTACGCGACTAGCAAATGGATAGGCACCGCGACCGGCTGGCAGACCGGACGGCGCGCGCCGCTGCTGAATGAAGACGCGGACACTGTGGACACGCCGCTGCCGAACCCGGCGCCGAAGATCGCGCCGGACGCGGAGGCCTCCAGGGGCGGGGCACCCTCGCGGCGCGGCAAGCCCTTCGCGCTGGATGACATTCGGATTCTCGATTTCACCTGGTTCCTGGCCTCGGCCGGCGGCACGCGCTTCATGGCCGCGTTCGGCGCGGAAAGCCTGAAGGTCGAGCTCAAGAGCCATCCGGACACGCGCATGGCCTCGATGGCGCCAATTGGCGGCCGCGAGGCACGCGATAAGGCCACGGCGCCGCTGCAAGGCGTGACCGATCCCGACATGGGCGGGCAGTTCAACAACAAGAACCCGGGCAAGCGCGGCATCTCGCTCAACGTGCGGCATCCGAAGGGGCTGGAGATCGCGCGCCGTCTCGTCGCAATGTCCGACATCGTCGCCGAGGGTTTCTCGCCTGGCGTGCTCGACAATTGGGGACTGGGCTACGACGCGCTAAAGGCGATCAAGCCCGACATCATCTACGTGCAGCAGTCGGGCATGGGCGCGCAGGGCAGCTACGGACGGTTCCGCACCGTCGGACCGATCGCCAACTCGTTCTCCGGCCTGTCGGAGATGTCGGGCCTGCCGGAACCGGCCATGCCCGCGGGGTGGGGCTACTCCTATCTCGACTGGATGGGCGCCTACAGTTTCGCGCTGGCGATGCTGAGCGCTGTCTATCACCGCGACCGCACCGGCGAGGGGCAGTGGATCGACGCCTCGCAGACCGAGGTGGGAATGTTCATCAACGGCACGACGATGCTCGACTGGTCGGCCAATGGCCGTATCTGGACGCGCACCGGCAACCGCTCGCCGAACAAGCCCGCCGCGCCGCACGGCGTCTATCCCTGCGCCGGCGACGACCGCTGGCTCGCCATCGCCTGCTTCAGCGACTCCCATTGGCAAGCGCTCGTGAAAGTCGCGGCGCGTCCCGACTGGAGCGCGGACAGCCGCTTCGCCGACCTCGCCGGCCGGTTGGCGCACCAGGACGCGCTCGACAAAGCGGTAGGGTCGTGGACCCGGGACGGCGACGCCACCCGGATGATGGAGGCGCTGCAGGCCGCCGGCGTGCCGGCGGGCGTGTGCCAGACCGCGGGCGACCGTTACGACAGCGACCCGCAGTTGGCCTCGCTGGAATGGCTGACCGAGGTCACCGGCACGAAGATCGGCCGCTGGCCGGTCGCCGAAGTCCCGGTCAAGCTGAGCGAGAGCCCCGCCTACGCCGGCGGCCGCATCGACCGCGGCGCGCCCTGCTATGGCGAGGACAACGAACACGTCTACGGCGATCTGCTCGGCATGACGACGAAAGAGATCGCCGAACTGGCCGAAGACGGGGTCATTTAGGGCCGAGAGCGTGTCCATTGCATCGGGGAGGTAGCGAGTATGCCGAAATCCGAAACCGTACGGCCGGAGACGATCAACCGGCTTCGGAACCAAACCGAATTGGCCATTGCGATGATGGCCGGCATGCAGCTTGATGTTTTCACGCCGTTGCGCGACGGACCGCTGCATCGATCGCAGCGGCGCTCGATGTCGACGAGGAGAAACTTGGCTCCTTGCTGTACGCACTCGTCGCCGGCGGGCTCCTTGAACTTGAAAACGGCGCGTTCTCGAACACCGAAGAGGCGAATGCGTTTCTCGTGAAGGGCCGGCCGGATTATATTGGCGGCGTCGGCGGCAACCTCGCCTTTCGCTGGGGCGCGATTATGAATACCGCCAAGTCGATCCGGACCGGGGTGCCGCAAGCCAAACAGAATTACGGCGAGGACGATCCGGAATCGCTCGAACGGTTCCTGCGCGGCCTGCAGGACGAAGCCGCGGCGAACGGACGCGAACTGGCGCGGGCGCTGGACCTGTCGAACGCGAAAACGGTCGCCGATATCGGCGGCGGCTCCGGCGGCCTCGCCATCGCCTTGACGGCCAGGCAGCCGCATTTGAAGGCGACCGTCGTGGAGCTTCCGGGCATCGCGCCGATCACCCGGAAAATAATCGCCGAGTCCGATGCCGGAGACCGCGTCGACACTAGGGATGCCGATCTGCTGAGCGGACCGTTGTCGGGTTCGTATGATGTCGTCGTGGCGCGGGCCCTGCTGCAGGTATTCTCGAGAGCCGACGCCGCGACCGTCGCGCGGCATGTCGCGAGCGCCATCGCGCCCGGCGGATCGATCCACATCATCGGCCGCATGCTCGACGACACGCGGCTCGCCCCGTTGGGTTCCGTCGGATTCAACCTGCTCACGCTCAATATCTTCGACGCCGGCGGCGCCTATACCGAAGGTGAAAACATCGAATGGCTGTCGGCGGCGGGGTTGGCGGATTTCGAGGTCGCCCAACTTGGCGCGGGCTACACCATGGTCTCCGCGAAGAAGCCGGGCTGATAGGCTGCGCCGTTACGTTTGCTGCCTACCGTCGCGGTGGCGCCGAGGGAAGCCGTGGCGGCACGATAACCGGCGGCGGCCCCTGGCGTGAGCCGTCCGGCAGGGGATTGGCGCCGCCGTTCCGCTCGATCAATCCTTCGATTCCGTCCGGCAACGTCCTCAGATGCCAGGGCTCCGACAGGCCTTTTTCGATCAGATCGCGGCGCGGTTTGCCGGGTGCGCCGACCGCAATGTTTTGCGCTTGCAGTTCCCCCGCCACAGTCGTGCCGTCGACTACGACCAAGGCGTTGCCGGCAACCGCGGTTTCGGCACCTACGACCGCAAGGTTCCGCAGCTGGAACCCGCGCGCATCCGGCCGCGCCGGAAAGCCCTGTATCGAAAGCTGTCGCAGCCGCCCTGCGAAGGGGACGCGCGGCCGCACGCGGCTTTGCGCGGCGACCATGCGGCCGTTCCGAATCGGTCCCACCATGACGGCAACGACTTGCTGCCCGTCGGTCTGGGTGACGCGCGCCGTGACGATGCCCGGCGCGGCCGGATCTCGTTTGTCGATACGTGTCGCGACAACGATACCGTCGGCGCGGCGGAAACCGCTCACCGTGACGCTGTCGCCGACCGCCAGACGGTCCAGAACCAGCCCGGTCTTCGTCGTATGTACGACGGATATCCATTGTCCGAGGACACGGATACGACCGCGCGAAATATCGACAGCATCGATTGGCCCCGCCGCAGGGTGACGTTTGAGGATTTCCCGCGCGATCAGCGCACCGTTTCGGGTCGCGGCGGAAATGGCGACTACGTGGCCGACCCGGAGCGCGGTGGCGTCGACCGGGCCAACGGGATCACTTACAGGTGTCGAGGAGTCGAACTCGATATGATGGCCATTGACGATGACGCTGCCGAATCCGGTCACCATGCCGATGATGCCCGTGCCGCCGATGCCCGTGCCGCCGATGCCCTGATCGTTGAGCGGCTTGGACCCTTCGGCGGTAACACCGGTGCCGCCGATACCCTGTTCGTCGCCGGTGGGTTTCGGCGTTGGAGGCGCGGCACCCGTGCCGCCGATCCCGTCTTCGTCCGGTGGCTTCGGCGCCGGCGCGCTCTGCGCCACCGTTGTGTTCTCGCGCGGCAGGATCGGCGAACACTGAACCAGCATTGCAAGCACGAGCGGAAAGGCGATGAGGCGGGCGAATCCCCTGAATCCAGCGGCAGGCATCAATCTTTCGCCTCGTCCGTCGGATCGTCGGGTTCGGCCGGGGAGGGATCGCGGTCGGCGTCGTAGAAATAGACGCCGAAACTCATGTGTTTCGTCGCCTCCGGGTCCACGGCGTCGGTTTTTGCCAGCGCCAGGGCGAGCCGGTTGACCCGGGTTAGCGCCGCCATACCGGCCCGCCGCGCGTGCGCGCGCAGGCGGGTAACCGAAGCCGGTGTCAACCGCGCATAGTAGACGCTGCGCTCCAATCGGGGTTCCGTGTCCGCGGCGAGGTTCTCGCCGGCAGCCGCGATATGGTCATGCAGATTGCGGCCGAAATAATAGGCGAGTTCGTCGAGACGGTCGTCCGGTACGAAAGCGTCCTGCAACAGCCGCACATAATCGTCCGGGTCGACCGCCACCAGTTTCCGGGCAAGCCACTCGTCGAGCAGGGTTCGGGCGCGGACATCCTTGGTGACGCTCTCGATCAGAGATTCGAAGCTGACCGCATCGGGCCGCACCGTGCGCGGCAGGCGCAAGGGGGCTCCCTCATCGTCGGTAAATTCCGGCGCGCCGAGCCAAACGCCGATGATCTGCGCGGCCAGCGACGCCTCGGGCGGGAGCGCGAAATCATCGCCGGGTTCGGCGCCCAGACGTCGCACATCCTTGCGGTGCACGCCGGTCAGAACGCTGATCCGGCTGTCGGTCTGCTTGCCGTCCGGCGCCGGAAACTCGTCCCGCGCGGTCTTCACGTACACCGTCTTCAACAGCGCGGCGCATTGCGGATAGGTTACCCCGAAACGGATGAGGACCCGAACCAGAGGCCGCAGCAAGCGCGCGAGGCCGGCCCATAACATCGGCGGTGGAGAGACCTCCCGGTTTGGCTCGTTTTTCGGCATTTTCCGGTAACTCGTTTGTATCAATAAAGAATCGGAGACCACTTCATCAGGTCCAGGAATTCAAGTATGGCAAAAAATGGGATAAGAGCCCACAAAATTCAATTTTATTATTGACGTGGGAATAAATCCCATTCATAACATTTACATAATGTGGGAGTTTTTCCCATTTAAATACAGATAGGAGTGCGCATCATGCAGAAATTTTTCGTTTTAGGGATGGCCGCGATCATGCTCGGCCTGTCGGCCGTGGCGGCGCTTGCACAGAGCGACACCGCCGCGGCCGGCAATACAACGGCGCCCGATGAAACGGTTCCCCTGAAATGGCCGGACCTGCGCAGATTCTCCCGCGGCCGGATAATGGCGCCGCGCGACTACGCCCAGGACCGGCGGCCCGAAAGGCGAGAGGTTCGCCGGGAAAGGCGGCGCGAAGGCGTCCAAACCAACGGCGGCCCGGGACGGGCGCGCGCGAACCCGGCGCGCATCCGGCATTTCAAGGCCAAGCAGAAAAAGCAACGCCGCCGCGCCGCCGCCGCGGGTCGGTAACGATTTCGGACCAATTCCGGCGCCGCTTCGCCATCGCGCAAGTGTCCTGATCGCGAAAATATCGACTGGCTGTCGGCGGCGGGATTCGAGAATTTCGAAATCGGCCAGCGTGGCGCAGGCTACGCCATGGACTCCGCGAAGAGGCCCGGTCGATAGGAGATATCCGCCGAAGTTTGCTGAGCGTAGCCTGAGACCTCAGCGGTACGGAGGCGCAGAACTCTCACCCTCCCACCGCTGCGCGGCGGGGGGCTCCCTCTCCCACTTCGCGGGAGAGGGGTTTTTGAGAGGTTCCAATATTTTACCCTCTCCGATTCGCCCCAGACAGAACATGCAAGGGGGGCGATTGCGAGATTGTCGAGTTTCGCAGAGCCCGCTATTGCCGCGCGATGCCGGACTTGCCGCCGCGCAGCACGTATTTCTGCACCTTGCCGGTCGCCGTCTTCGGCAGATCGTCGACGAAGCTGACCCATTGCGGCGCCTTGAAGTGGGCCAGGCTGTCGCGCACGTGCAGTTTGAGTTCGTCTTCGGTGGCCTCGCCGCCCGCGCGAAGGATGACGAAGGCGTGCGGCGACTCGCCCCATTTTTCGTGCGGCATGCCGACGACGGCGGCCTCTTGTACCGCCGGGTGGCGCAGCAGGCAGCCTTCGACTTCGACCGAAGAGATGTTCTCGCCGCCGCTGATGATGACGTCCTTGAAGCGGTCGCGGATTTCCGCGAAGCCGTCGGGATGCACGACGGCCGCGTCGCCCGAATGGAACCAGCCGTTTTTGATCGCGGCGTCCGTCGCCTCGGGGTCGTTGTAGTAGCCCTGCATGACCACGTTGCCGCGCACCGTGATCTCGCCCAAGGTCTCGCCGTCGTGCGGCACCTCGTTGCCCTCCTCGTCGACGACGCGCAGCTCGCCGGAACTGACCAGTTCGACACCCTGGCGCGACTTGATCTGGGCGAGCTCCTCGACCGGCAGGTTCTGGTGTTCCGGCCGCGCCTCGCAGACCGTGATGAGGGGTGCGGTCTCGGTCAGCCCGTAGACATGGGTCAGCTCCCAGCCGAGGTCGCGCTCGACCAGCTCGATCGTCGCTGCGGCGGGCGGCGCGCCGGCGGTGAACAGGCGGACGCCGCGCGGCGCCCCGGCGCGGACCTTCTCCGGCGCGTTGGCGATGCCGATCAGCACCGTCGGCGCGGCGCAGAACATGGTGATGTTCTCGTCCCGGATCAGCTTGAAGATGAGCGGCGGCTCGACCCGGCGCAGGCAGACATGGGTCATGCCGCGCGCGGTGTTGATCCAGGTGAAGGTCCAGCCGTTGGCGTGGAACATCGGCAGGGTCCACAGATAGCGGTCGGCCGGCGTCAGATGGTGGTGCACCAAGGTGCCCATGATGTTCATGTAGGCGTTGCGGTGGGTGATTATCACGCCCTTGGGCCGCGCCGTCGTGCCGCTGGTGTAGTTGATGGTCAGCAGGTCGGTCTCGGCGATCTCGACTGGGGCGTAATCGGGGGAATGCGCCGCCAGCGTCGTTTCGTAATCGATCCAGCCGTCGCCCGATCCTTCGAGTGCGACGAAATGCTCGACCCCCGCGAGCTTGTCGCGGATGCCGTCGATCGCCTCGATATAGTCCGGGTCGGCGCAGACGACCGTCGCGCCGCAATGGTTGATGATGTACTCGAAATCCTCCGGCAGCAGCCGGTAGTTGATCGGCACCAGGACGGCCCCGATCTGCGGCACCGCGTAATAGGCCTCCAGATGCGAATGCGTGTTCGGCGCGATATAGGCCACACGGTCGCCCTGGCCGACGCCGAGCGCCTGCAGCGCCGACGACCAGCGGTCGCAGCGCTCGAGGAACGCCGCGTAGGTGAAGCGCAGCTCGCCGTCGACGACGGCTTCCCTGTCGCCATAAAGCCGCCGCGCGCGCCGCGCGAACTCCATCGGGGTCAGTGCGATTTCCATGATGCGGGGTTCCCTCGAAATGATGCGCGCGGTCCTTTGCGGGCGCCTGCCGTTAAGTGCAGCCGATGTTAGCCAGATCGGCCTGCGCCGTCATCCATTTCGGCGCGGGGCGAAGGCCCGCGCTGTTTGGGTTGCCATGTTCGCAAATCTGCAACTCAACGTATAATGGGATCGAACGACCGTATCGGGATTGAGACATGCGCAGAAACAGCGGACCGAATTGGCCAGGCATCGCAGGGGAACAACGATGGATCCAGTGACCATCATAAGTGTCCTTGCCTTGGTGATTGGCCTTCCGGCAGCTTTTTTTGCGTTTAAACAACTGTTCCATAAAAAGCCCACGGAACCGGCGCAAGTCGAAAGTCCGCCGAAGCCGCCCATCGCGCCGCGTCCGAAACTCAGCCCAACAGGAGAATTCCAACTCGGCAATTTGCCGACGCCCCATTCCGAGCACCTCATTGGCCGTGAGGACGAGAAGGAATTGCTCACCCGCGAATGGAACAACCGAGAAAGACGCAATGTGCTGGCGATCGTGTCCCGGCGCGTGGTGTAAGAGCGTTGCGCTCTACGCGGCTCCCGGCGGGTAGGGCCGGGACGTTCAGGCTGCCACGGTGGGCAGCGTGATGGGGACACCATCGCTCAGCGGAGCGATTGATTCCAGCGTCAT
>JAKZTB010000202.1:0-3731 GCA_047517345.1 Alphaproteobacteria bacterium | reverse complement strand
CTCTACAATGCCCAGTGGATCGTCGAAAAGAACGGCTACCTGAGCCCCGCTCAAGCTCGTCAGGCGTGGCACGCCGCGATCTCAATCAGGCCCGCCGCGTGAGACAAACTTGTGTCCAAGGAACCGGGTGCGCTACAGTCTTTGGTCCCCGTAGGCGTTTCCCCGGTAATAATAAACGTCGGCCAGCTTCGATCGCGTTAGCCGGCCCGATCCGATCAATCGGCTGCACGCCACGATTCGGTGCGCGGGCTGCGTATTGGCGGAAACGCACCAGCGCGAATTCGCAGCGAATTCTTCAGCAGGCGTCGGCGCCGTAACGGAGAGCGCCGCGAACAGGATAAGCGCGCGCATTGCAACCTCTCAAACCGTCCCCGCACGACGAAATTGCGGCGCTGCATAGCGACCCTATACGATCATCCCGCAATCCGCCGCTTTATGACCGGATATAACGGCAGCAGCAGCAGGACGATTGCCGCAACGGAGATTACGCCGGCGATCGGTCGTATGAAGAAGATCGATATTTCCCCACCCGACATCAGCAGCGACTGCCGCAACGCCGGTTCGGCAAGCGGACCGAGAACGATCGCGAGTACCGCCGGCGCCATCGGATAATCGAGCTTACGCATCAAGAAGCCGACGACGCCGAATATCAGCATCAGCCAGACATCATGCATGTCGAGCGTCGGCACGAAACCACCGACGATGCACAGTATGAAAATGATCGGCGCCAGGATCGTGAAGGGCATTTTCAGGATCCAGATAAATGCGGGAATGAGGGCGACGTTCAATAGCAACGAGACTAAATTCGCGGCATAGAGGCTTGCGATCAGGCCCCAGACGAACTCCTGGTGATCGATGAACAGCATCGGCCCGGGCTCTAATCCCCAGATGACAATCCCGCCGAGCAGGATCGCCGTCGTCGGCGAACCCGGAATACCGAGCGTCAGCATCGGCAGCATCGCACCCGTGCTGGCCGCATTGTTCGCCGCCTCCGGTGCGACGACGCCGTCCACGTTCCCCTTGCCGTAAGTCTCGGGAGATTTCGACAGCTGCTTTGCCGTCCCGTAGGCCATCAGCGATCCGGGTGTCGCGCCCGCCGCCGGCAGGATGCCGACAAAAAAGCCGAGGAAGGAACCCAGGATCATGGATTTCCAAGTAGCGGTGAGTTCTCGAAGCGTACGCAACAGGCTTCGAAAACTCATCGTCGCTTGGCTGATCATCGCATCGCCCTTCGTGGACTCGATGGTCCACAGCATCTCGCAGATGCCGTAAATGCCGATTGCCAGAACAAGGAAATTGATGCCGTGCATGAAACCGATGATGTCGCCGAAGATAAGGCGCGGTTGGCCGCTCACGATGTCGAGACCCACGGCCCCGAAAACGAGACCGATGAAAATCGAAAACAGGGTCTTGGGAATATCGTCGCCGCCGAGCCCGACGAAGGTCGCGAAGGCAAGCATCATCAAGGCGAATATTTCCGGCGAGCCGAACACCAGCGCGAATTCCGCCAGCGGCGGCGCAAAGGCGGTGAACAGAATGACCGAAATCGTGCCCCCGACAAACGATGCCGTCGCCGCCGCGATCAGCGCCTTGTCGGCCTTGCCCTGCAGCGCAAGCGGTCGGCCGTCGAAGGTCGTTGCAACCGCGGTCGAAGCGCCCGGGATACCCAGCATGATTGAGCTTATGGCCCCGCCATACATGGCGCCGTAGTAGATCGCCGCCAAAAAGATGATCGCGCCTGTCGGCGGCACGAGGAATGTGACCGGCAGCAAGATCGCGACACCGTTCACGGAGCCCAGTCCCGGCATCGCCCCGATGAAAAGACCCACGGCACAGCCGATCACGATGAGCACCAGATTCACCGGTTGGAATGCGATGAAGAAGCCATCGATCAGGAGGTTCAGGGTCTCCATTTACCGCGCTCTTCCGCCGCTGGCCGCCATCGTGAACATCAGAAAACGATCGCGTAAATCGGCTCGAACCAAGGTTCCGTATAGCCCTTCGGTAGCGCCTTCAGGAGAGCGACCTCAAAGAACAGAAACATCACAATCGGGGTCAACACGGCAAAGAGACCGGTCGTCCGCCAGGAATGATTGCCTAGAAAACGCAGGTAAAAGATCAGGAACAGTGGGATCGCGAGATAGGCTCCGACTACATGGAATAGCCCGATCGTCACCGTCAGGCCGCCGGCATTTAACAGAAAGAGCCGCAACGCCGGACGATCCATATAGACTTCTTCCGAACGCGACAGCGGGCTCGTCCGCCTGACCCACCTGATTGCGATCCATACGCAACAGAAAAGCATGCCGGCGGAAAGCCAGAAGGGCCAAAACCCACCGCCGGGTCCTTCGCCTTCCAGCCATCCGACCGGCAATTCGCTGCTTTTCCACATCAGGTAAAGGGAGAACGCTCCCATGAATACGGCCATGACAAGTTCCGCACGGCGCATGGTGCGAGCTCCCTCCCAATCCCTGAATTACTTTTAATCGATGCCTGACGGGTTACTTGATCTCGCCCATCTTCTTCAGCATCTCCTTGTGAATGGCCTTCTCGCGCGCCCAATAGGCTTGCAACCGCTTGCCCGTCAGGAACCCGCCGTAAAGGCTCTTCTTCTGCATGTAGCCCTGCCATTCGTCGCTGGCATATACGCGCGCGAAAACGCCGCGATAAAAGGATTCAGCCTCCGTGCTCATACCCGGCGCGCCGACGACGCTACGCTGCATGAAATAGACGAAGTCCTTGCCGAGTTCCTTGAAGGTCGGGGAACTGGAGAACAGTTCCAGCCGCGCCGGGGTGAACGCCGCGAGAGGCACCGTCTTGCCCGCTTGATAGAAACCAAGCTGTTCGGACGGATTATTTACCGTCGAATTGGCGTTGTTGCCCGCAAGCTCCTTGGCCACGCGCCCGCCACCTTTATAAGGCACATACTTCATGCTGAGGCCGTAGGACTTGTTCAGGAAATCGGTCAACAACTGGTCTTCTTGCCCTTTGCCGGTACCGGCCATGATCCATTTGTCGCCAGCTTTCTTCGCCGCAGCGACAAATCCACCCATATCTGAAATTCCGCTATCTTTGTTGACCCATAGCAGAAATGTGTCTTCCGCCATCCGCGCGATCGGCGCGAATTTCGAGATATCGACATTGATCCCCGGCTGACGCATGGGCGTGGTGTAGAAACTGTTCAGCGTCACCATGATGGTATGGTTTGGATCTTTCGCGGTGTTGGCGAAAACCAAAGCTTCGGCACCCGACCCACCAGGCTTGTTGATGGGCGTGAACGGTTTCGAGGCAAAATTGTGTTTCGCGATAATCGATTGAATGAGACGGGCCAGCTTGTCGGCACCGCCGCCCTTACCCGCCATAACGATGAACTGGACCGGCTTCTTGGGTTCCCAGGCCGCCATCGCAGAATCGAAACTCGTTGAAACCGACGCACCGAAGACCAAACCGAATCCGGCCCCCAACAACGTTATTTTTCGCAATGTGCTGATTGCTTCCATCGTATCCTCCCTAGCAACTTGTTTCTACGGCGCTGGCTTTTGCGCCATGATTAGCCAATTCTTTGCGATTGGCTGGTTGCCCATCTTATCTTGAAAGCGTCTTGTTCGTCACTTTCACAATCTTGAGCAGGCGGATCGTACGCCAACCTAAATCAGGGGGGCAAGCTTGTTGAGATCGGTCACCGGATTTTGGCGGTAACCGTTTTTCCCGACATACAGTTTCCATGCTGC
>JAKZTB010000201.1:0-31286 GCA_047517345.1 Alphaproteobacteria bacterium | reverse complement strand
GCGGAAGATTGAACGACGCCGGCGGGACGGATTCGGGCGCGGCGTATGTGGTTTTCGGCACGACGTCGAGTGTTACGGCAGTGAATTTGGACGATGTTGCCCTGGGGACGGGCGGCTTCAAGATCACCGGCGAAGCGGCGGGCGATTCTACCGGTCGTCCGGTATCCTCGGCGGGCGATGTGAACGGCGACGGGATCGACGATTTGCTCGTCGGTGCGTTCCGCAACGACGCTGTCGGGACGAACGCGGGCGCGGCCTATGTGATTTTCGGTACGACGTCGAGCGTTTCCGCGGTGAATTTGGACGACATTGCGCTGGGCACGGGCGGCTTCAGGGTCACCGGCGAAGCGGCGGGCGATGCAGCGGGGCGCTTCGTCAGTTCGGCGGGCGACGTGAACGGCGACGGGTTCGACGACTTGCTGGTCGGCGCCTATGGCAACGACGCTGGCGGGACGGACGCCGGCGCCGGATACGTCATCTTCGGCGACGACTTCTCGGGCGCGGTTACGGAATAAGGCACCGCTGGCGGCGATACCCTGACCGGCACGGCAGGCGCCGACGTGATGATCGGCGGTGCCGGCGACGACCTGCTGATCGGCAACGGCGGCGCGGACGTGCTGCGCGGCGGGGCCGGCGACGACGACCTCCAGATCGCCGACACCACATTCGCGCGGATCGCCGGCGGGCTCGGCGTCGATGCGATCGAGATCCAGGGCAGCGGCATCGCGTTCGACCTGACGGCGATCGGCGATACCAGGATCAGCGGCATCGAGAAAATCGACCTGACCGGGACCGGCAACAATTCGGTCACCTTGTCGGTGAACGAGGTCAACACGGCGAGCGACAACGCCACGATGACGATCATCGGCAATGCCGGCGATGCGGTCGTGACGACCGATATTTGGGAGATCTTCGGCGCGGTCAATGTCGGCGGCGAGACCTTCCAGGGTTTCGAGAGCCTGTTCGGCAATACGACGCTACTGGTAGACCTCGACGTCGATATTTCGGGCCTTCAGTCGCAACAGATATCGTCCGAATCGCTCGGAGATATCGGCGCAGGCGACGGCTTCAAAATCGTCGGGGAGACAATAGACGATAAGGCCGGGTACCGACTATGCGGGAGCATCTGTCAGTTCGGCAGGCGATGGGCTCGACGACATCCTCATTGGCGCGCTCCGCAATGATGCTGCTGGGTCGCAAGCTGGCGCGGCTTATGTGGTGTTCGGCACGACGTCGAGTGTTTCGGCGGTGAACCTCGACGACGTCGCACTGGGGACCGGCGGGTTTAGGGTCACTGGTGAGACCGCAGACGATTTTGCGGGCCAAATAGTGTCCAGTGCAGGTGATGTAAACGGCGACGGTTTCGACGATTTGCTCGTCACCGCCAAGACCAACGACGAAGGCGGCAGCAACGCCGGCGCGGCCTACGTCGTCTTCGGCAACGATTTCACGAGTAGTGTGACCGCCGCCGGGACGAGCCTCGATGACACGCTGCAGGGCACCGGCGGTGCCGATGTGATGATCGGCGGGGCCGGCGACGATTTCATGGACGGCACGGGCGGCGCGGACGTGCTGCGCGGCGGCGCCGGCAGCGACGATTTGCGGGTTACCGACGCGAGTTTCGTCCGCATCGACGGTGGGCGCGGCAACGACTTCCTGCAGGCGGCGGGCGGCATCAACCTCGACCTCACCGCGATCGGCGATGCCAGGATCACCGGCATCGAAGCAGTCGAGTTCACGGCGGCTGGTTCGGCGACGCTGACGGTGGCGGCGAGCGATGTGCGGGCGATGTCGGATACCGGCACGCTCGGCGTCAGCGTCGATACGGACGACACGTTGAGCGTCGCCGACGATACCGTTGCGCTGGCAGGGGATTGGACCTTCGCGGGCAGCAGCACCGGCGGTTCCCTGTCGGTCCATCAATTCACCAACGGCGCCACGTTGCTGGACGCCGAGATAACGACCCTGACCAATGCCGGAACGTTGAATGTCGTCGCGGATCGGACGCTCGAATTCACCAACGCGGCGGACATCCTGTCGAATAGCCAGAATATGCTGTTCAGCGGCAGTTCGACCCTCACGGTCGATACCGGTACCTTGCACAATCTCGCAGGCGGTACGATTTCCGGCGGTTTCGGCAACACGATCGTGACCGCCAACGGCGGCGTATTCCAGAATGACGGCACACTCAATTTTGGCGAGTCGCCGGGCGCGTTCGCGGTCGACGGCGATTTGGGCTTCGGCAACACAGCGTCGATGCTGGTCGAGCTGGGCGGGCTAGAGGCGGGCGTGCATGACGGGTTCGATCAGTTGGCGGTTACCGACGCATTCGGTGCCGGCGGCACTATGAACGTGGTTGAATTCGGCGGCTTCGAGGTGTCGGCAGGCGACAGTTTTGCGGTCGTCGACACCGGCGCGATAAGCGGCAGTTTCGACGACATCACGGGCCTGGACGTCGGCGGCGGTGTGGTGCTCGACGCGACGCAGGGCGCTTCAGGCGTCACACTGACCGGCCGGGCCGTCACCCATCAGGGCACGGCAGCGGACGACATTTTAACCGGCGGTTCCGGCGACGACGTGTTCGTGGGCGGCGGCGGCAGCGATTTCGTGCTCGGCGGTGGCGGGGCCGATCTGATGCATGGCGGCGCCGGCGACGATGTGTTCGTGGCAGCGGATACGAGCTTCGGGCGGATCGACGGCGGCGACGGGTTCGATACGGTGCGCTTCGACGGGGCCGGACAAAGCTTCGATCTCGGCGGTTTGCGCGGCGACCAGGTCAACGCGATCGAGTCCTTCGACCTGACCGGCAATGGCGGCAATACGCTGACCCTCGATGCGGATATGGTGTTCTCGGCGACGCGGGGCACGAACGCCGAAACCGGCACAGGACACAGCCTGATCATTGACGGCGACACGGGCGATGTCGTGGACGCGGGCGAGGGGTGGTCCAACACCGGAACCGTCACGATCGGCGGCGACGGCTATTCGGTCTTCGAAAGCGCAAGCAACGGTGCACGGATTTTCGTGGACGACGATGTTGCGGTGACGACGGTCTGACCGGTTTCGGGAATTATCAAATAATGGCATCCAAAAAGAAAAAGGCTAAGTCTGCCGGCAAAAGCAAGAAAACCGCGGCCGAGAAGCGTAAGCCCGATGAGGAACAAAAGGCCTCTGAAGAACCGAAGCTCGCAATCACGACATCGGACGGGTTTCCGGCATGGCTTGCAGAACAGGGCATTAGCCTTGGCTTCACGACCTACCTGGCCGGCAAGCTGTTCCTGATCTGATTGGGCGCCGCCGGACGGCTCTCGATCGACGAGCGTACGCTGTCCCGCTGCATGGGCATGGTCGCCCGGAGCAACAGCCTGTGGGTCAGTTCTCTCTACCAGATCTGGCGATTTGAGAACGTGGTTCCCGAAGGCAAGGCCCATGACGGCTATGACCGCGTGTTCGTGCCCAAGGTCGGTTACGTGACCGGGGATTGCGACATCCATGACATGGCGCTCGATGCCGACGGTAACCTGGTCTTCGTAAACACACTGTTCTGTTGTCTTGCGACCACGAGCGAGACACATTCTTTTCGGCCCGTTTGGCGGCCGCCCTTCATCAGCCAGCTCGCCGCCGAAGACCGCTGTCATTTGAACGGGATGGCGATGGTCGAGGGGCACCCGAAATATGTCACGGCGGTCTCCAAATCCGACGTCGCCGACGGCTGGCGCGACCGGCGCCAGGATGGCGGGTTGGTTATCGATGTGGAAGCGGGCGAGATTGTGCTCGAGGGCCTGTCGGTGCCGCATTCTCCGCGGCTGCATGGCGGCAAGCTTTGGCTTCTCGATTCGGGAAGCGGATATTTTGGCTATGCCGATCTAGAGAAAGGCACGTTCGAGCGCGTTGTGTTCTGTCCGGGCTATCTGCGGGGCCTCTCCTTTCATGAGCACTATGCGATCGTTGGCCTCTCGAAACAGCGCGGCAGCCGGACATTCAGCGGGCTAAAACTTGATGATGAGCTGAAGAAAAACGATGCGGAGGCGACCTGTGGTCTGCATGTCGTCGATCTGGAGACAGGAACGATCGCGCACTGGCTGCGCATCGAAGGCGTCATCGAAGAGCTTTACGACGTGGTCGTGTTACCGGGGGTACGCCGGCCCACGGCGATTGGTTTCGTCAGCGACGAAATCCGCCGCGTGATCAGCGTCGCACCGGAAGAAGGCGCTTGATTTAGTCGAGTGGCGAATTGCGACAACAATTCGCCCCGCATCGACTAAATCAAATTTTGCCACCCTGGTCGGTAAGTATGGAAGCGCGCTCTTACGCACCGTTCGACGAGTCGACCGTGTACACGGTCGGTATTCCGGTGGCCCATCTGTCGGTCGACGGCGTTTACACCAACAAGGCGCCAGGCGGCGTCGCCTATCGCTGCTCCTTCCGCGTCACCGAAGCGTCGTATCTGATCGAACGGATGATCGACATTCTAGCGCACAAGCTGGAGATCGATCCGGCCGAGTTGCGGCGCAAAAACTTCATCAGAAAGGAACAGTTTCCCTACCAGTCGGCGCTCGGCTGGGAGTACGACAGCGGCGATTACCACACCGCCATGGACAAGGCCTTGGCGGCCGTCGACTATCCGGCGCTCAGGGCCGAACAGGCAGCCAATCGGGAAGCATTTTCGAAGGGTGAAACCCGCAGACTGATGGGCGTCGGCGTCGCCTTCTTTACCGAGATCGTCGGCGCCGGACCGATCAAGAATTGCGACATCCTGGGCCTCGGCATGTTCGATTCCTGCGAGATCCGCATTCACCCCACGGGCAGCGCGACCGCCCGCCTGGGCACCATCAGCCAGGGCCAGGGCCAGGGCCACGCCACTACCTTCGCGCAAATTTTAGCCACGGAAATCGGACTGCCAGCGGACAGCATCACCGTCGAGGAGGGCGATACCGACACCGCACCCTACGGTCTCGGCACCTATGGCTCGCGTTCGACGCCGGTCGCCGGCGCTGCTACCGCGATGGCCGGCCGGAAAATCCGCGCCAAGGCGCAGATGATGGCGGCCTACCTGCTGGAAGTGCACGACAACGATCTCGAATGGGATGTCGACCGCTTCGTCGTCAAGGGCGCGCCGGACCGCGCGAAGACCATGGTCGAGATCGCCTTTGCCGCCTACAACAGCGTACCGCCGGGTATGGAACCGGGGTTGGAAGCGGTCAGTTACTACGACCCGCCGAACATGACCTATCCCTATGGCGCCTATATCTGTGTCGTCGATATCGACGTCGACACCGGCGTCACCGATATCCGGCGGTTCTACGCGCTCGACGATTGCGGCACCCGGATCAACCCGATGATCATCGAGGGCCAGGTCCATGGCGGACTGACCGAGGCGCTCGGCATCGCCCTGGGGCAAGAGATCGACTACGACGAGATCGGCAACATCAAGGGCGGCAGCCTGCTTGACTATTTCCTGCCGACCGCGGTGGAGACCCCGGTATGGGAGACCGACGCCACTGAAGTGCCCTCGCCACATCACCCGATCGGCGCCAAGGGGGTCGGTGAATCGCCCAATGTCGGCGGCGTGTCGGCGATATCCAACGCCGTCAACGACGCCTTCGCCCATGCCGGCTTGACCCACACCCAGATGCCGCACGACCATTGGCGGGTCTGGAAAACAGCGGAAGGGTTGGGTTTAACCCGCTAGTGTCCTGATCGTGAATTTCAAATGATTGAATTTCTCGTGAATCAGCACACCAACTATTTGAATCACACTAGGCGCCTGTCCGAGTGGATAGAATCTAGCATATGGTACCCATGCGATTCCTTATCCCAGTTTCTCCGCAGGAGACGGCCCGCCGGCAATTCGAAGCCGAAGGGCCGCTCCGAGACGCCGGGATACGGAAAGCGGCTTCCCAAGCCTCCCACGGCCGCGGTGCACGACGCTTGTGTCGATGGCGTCACGGCACATCGCGCGGCCAACCCGTGAACGGGAGCCGTCGTTTGGGTACCGTATGTTAGATTCTATCCACGGGAATTGGGTAATTCGGGGCAAGGTCGCGTGAAACACCAAATCCTGCAATCAAGGCTCGCCGATGCCGGTTACATCGCCGACGAAAGTCTGGCCATGGCCTTGTCGCTGGCGATGACCCTCAAGCGGTCGCTCCTGCTGGAAGGCGAGGCCGGCGTCGGCAAGACCGAAATCGCCAAGGTCCTGGCACGGGTCGAGAATACCGATTTGATCCGTTTACAATGCTATGAAGGGCTCGATGCAAACGCGGCGATCTACGAGTGGAACTATCAGCGCCAACTGCTGGCGATTAAGGTTCGCGAACAGGCGAAGATGTCGCCAGATCAAGTCGAGAGCCATATTTTCTCCGAACCGTTCCTGCTGCGGCGACCATTGTTGGAGGCGATCTCCCGCGACAAACCGCCAGTCCTGCTGATCGATGAAATCGACCGGGCGGATGAGGAGTTCGAGGCCTTTTTGTTGGAGATACTGTCGGATTTTCAGGTCAGCGTGCCGGAGCTCGGCACGATTTCGGCGCGCGCAATACCGCACGTCATCCTGACATCGAACAGCACCCGCGAACTGTCCGATGCACTGCGGCGGCGCTGTCTCTATAGCTATGTCGACTATCCCGATCCGGAGAAAGAGCTTCGCATCGTCAAGGCGCATATGCCGGATATCGATGACGTTCTGGTACGGCAAATCGTCGGTTTCGTGCAATCGCTGCGCAAGGAAGAGCTGGAAAAGACGCCGGGCATTGCCGAATCCCTCGATTGGGCAGCGGCCCTGACGGGGCTTGCGGTCGGTTCGTTGACCGATCAACCCGACATCATCTGCGCCAGCCTGGTCTGCCTGCTCAAGACCGAGTCGGACCTCAAATCGGTGACGCCGGAATTAACGGCGCGCCTGATCGGTAAGGTGGCCTGATAATGACGCCGGGCTCATCCCCGTTGCTCTTTGCGCCACCCTCCGAACGGGTCGGTGGCTTCATTGCACATCTTCGACTCGATGGATTTCCTATCGGGCCCGCCGAAACCATGGACGCGCTGACGCTGCTCGATCAAATCTGCTGGCCACAGGCACACAATGCCCGGCTCGCCCTTAAATCCATGCTGAGCGCCGACAAGACCAATTGGGATAAGTTCGACGAGTTGTTCGACGCCTATTGGTTCGGCCGCGGCGTCAAATCATTGGCATTCGAGGACGGAACGCAGAACAACCGCCGGAACACCACGCAGAAACGGCCGGAACTTTGGAACAATATACTGCCACCGGGTGCATTGCCGCCGCGCGGGAAACTGGTGGACGATACGGACGAAGACGTGGACGGCCAGGTAACCCAGAATATCCTACCCAGCACGAACGACGTCCTCGGCCGTACCGATATGAAGAACATCGTATCGCCGGAAGATGTCGCGGCCTTGGAGCAACTTACGGAAAAATTGGCGAAGGCGATGCGCGATCGGCTGAGCCGGCGGCGCAAGCAGTCGACCAAGGGCCGCGAAATCGATATCCGCAGGACTATCCGGCGCAACCTGTCGAAAGGCGGCGATCCTTTCGATCTGGTCTTTCGCAAACGCCCGAAGCGGCCTGTCAATCTGGTCGTGCTGCTCGACGTATCCGGCTCGATGCAGCAATACAGCCGCCTCTTTCTGGCTTTCCTGCGCGGCCTGTTGGGGCCATGGCTGAAGACGGATGCCTTTCTCTTCCACACCCGGCTTGTGCGGATCACCGATGCGCTTAAGGACCGCGATCATGGCCGGGCCATGGCGCGTTTGACGCTGATGGCGGAAGGTTTCGGCGGCGGCACCAGGATCGGCCACTGCCTGCAGACCTTCAATGAACGATACGCCAAGGAGGCGCTTAACACGCGGTCCGCAGTGATTGTCATGAGCGACGGCTACGATACGGGCGACCCAACGTCCGTTGCCAAGCAACTGGCCAGACTGAAGAAGCGCGCCCGCAGGCTCATCTGGCTCAATCCGCTCGCCGGTTGGGACAACTACGAACCCATCGCCAGAGGCATGGCGGAGGCGTTGCCGCACATCGATCTGTTCCGGGCCGCGAACAGTCTAGAGAGCCTGGCGGCGTTGGAACCCGAACTGGCGCGGCTTTGAGACGGGAGACATAAGGCCATGAAATACGATGCCGAACGGGTCATGCGCCAGATCGCCGAATTACGGGACCAAGGTGATGAGTTTTGCGTCGCCACTGTCGTCCGTACCGAACATGCGACGTCCGCCAAGGCCGGCGCCAAGGCGGTCATCACGCGGGACGGCGAGCTTGAGGGATTCCTAGGTGGTAGTTGCGTGCAGGGCGCGGTCAAGCAAGCCGCCGAGGCGGTAATGGTAGAAGGCGCCCCGCGGCTGATTCGCGTCAAACCGAAGGACCAGGTCGTCGAACAACTCGACATCGATGGCGTCGAATTGCACAAGAGCAGTTGCCCCAGCGGCGGCACCGTCGAGTTGTTCGTCGAGCCGATGCTGTTGGCCCCGCATTTGGTGATCTGCGGCGCCTCCCCTGTCGCCGTGGCCTTGGCCGCGCTCGCCTCGGCCATGGGGTATCGCGTCACCGCCGCCGCGTTGGCCGAGGATCTGGCACGGTTCACCGATGCCGATCGACGGCATGCCGGATTCGATCTCTCCGCGCTCGGCATCGACGAGGGCGCCTACATCGTCGTCTCGACACAGGGAAAACGTGACCGCGAAGCGTTGGCCGCGGCGCTCGGCAGCAAGGCGCAATATGTTGCGTTCGTCGGGAGCCGGCGCAAGTCCGAGACCCTGCTCGCCCACCTGCGCGAACAACACCTTACGGCGGACGAATTGGCGAAACTTTCGGCGCCCGCCGGCCTCGACATCAATGCCATCGGCCCGGAAGAGATCGCGTTGTCGATCCTGGCTGAGATCGTGCGCGTCCGGCGGCAAACCGCCAAGGAGCCCGCCACGAATAAATCGTTCAGTGCCGCAGCGAAACCCGTGCAGGCCGTCGATAACGGATCGATTGCAATCGATATCTATCCGAAATGTTGCTAAACGACCTTACCCTTACCGGAGTGCAAGAATGGAGTTACAAGACGAACAAAGCATCGCCGCGTCCCGGGATCGGGTCTTCGAAGCGTTGAACGATCCGGATATTCTGCGCCAGTGTATTCCAGGCTGCGAGTCGCTAACCAAACGTTCGGATCACGAGATGGACGCGACGGTGTCGTTGAAGGTCGGCCCCATCAAGGCGAAATTCAATGGGTCGGTGACGCTCAACAATCTCAACCGGCCCGAGGGTTATTCGACCAGCGGCGAGGGTAACGGCGGCGCCGCCGGTTTTGCTAAGGGCCGTGCCGACATTTGTTTGATCGAAGACGGATCAGCGACAATTTTGCAATACAACGTCAATGTCGATATCGGCGGCAAGCTTGCCTCGCTCGGCGCACGGCTGATCGAAAGCGTGGCCAAGAAACTGTCCGGCGAAGTTTTCGAGAAATTCGCTACGCTCGTAGAATCTACCGACCGAGAGCCGGCGCCTACACTTAAAAATGCGGCCAACGCCGGCACCGGTGTCGCCGGAATTTCCCGAGCCCATTTTTATCACCGCTGCTTTTATCGCGGTCGCGTCAGTGGCGTTCTGGCTTACCACACGGTGAAGCCCGGTTCGCTTACATCCGCCATACTTCATTCAGCAGCGGCCGGTTTGCCCATCCGTTCCGGCAGGCCACCGAGCGCAACGATGAATTCGACAATGTCCGCCACGCCGTCGCCCGCCTTCAAATTGGTGAAATAGAACGGCCGGTCGCCGCGCATATTCTTGGCGTCGCGGTCCATCACGCCGAGGTCCGCACCGACCAGGGGCGCCAGGTCCGTCTTGTTGATGATCAACAGGTCGGACCGCGTGATACCAGGTCCGCCCTTGCGCGGAATTTTGTCTCCGGCGGAAACGTCGATCACGTAGAGGGTAATATCCGCCAGTTCCGGCGAGAAGGTCGCGGCCAGATTGTCGCCGCCGGACTCGATGAAGATCAGGTCGAGCGCCGGAAAGCGCAAGTTCATGTCGTCGATGGCCGCCAGGTTCATCGAGGCGTCCTCGCGGATCGCCGTATGCGGACAGCCGCCGGTTTCGACGCCCATGATGCGGTCCGGCGGCAAGGCGCCGCTGCGGGTCAGGAACTCCGCGTCTTCACGGGTGTAGATGTCGTTGGTGATGGCCGCGATCTCGTAGCGGTCGCGCAGCGCCTTGCACAACGCATCGGTCAACGCCGTCTTGCCCGATCCGACGGGTCCGCCGATCCCGACCCGGAGGGGGCCGTTGCTGCTATAGGTCATGATCTGAACAACCTCATATGCTGGGTTTCGTGCTGCATGGACGCCCAGTCCACCATCGGGGTCGCGGACCCGATTGCGTCGAGCGGCTTGTCTTGGACACTCTTGGCGACACCGGCCAATACGGGCTCCAAGGCGGCGGTGACACGCTGGCCATCGGTCTGGCCGAGCGGAATGGCGCGCAATGCCGCCGAGACGAGGTTCGCCGCGAGCGCATGCAGGAAGGCGGTCAGCGACAGGTCGAGCGCCAGACCGTGGTATCCGCAGGTCGCACCGACCGCGACCGCGTAGGCCGGCTTGCGACCCTGTTCCGCCGCCAGGGCAATCAAATCTTTCACGCCCTCGTGCGGCCATGCCGTTCGAACCGTCTTGAGGAAGGCTTCGCCCTGCGTCGCGCTCTCCAACGACAGTTCGATGGTGGGGCGCAGCGCATCCGCCCATTCGAGGCATTCTGCCAAGGCGTCCTCGTCATCTGCCGCCGCCGCCCGGTAGGCGATACAGAAGAAAACACCGTCGACCGAACCGGCCCCGAACCGGAACAGACCGGCAAGCCAGTCCTGAAGCGATGCCGCATCCGTCACCAACCCCGCCTCGACCGCATATTCCAACCCGGTGGAATAGCTATAGGCGCCGACCGGAAAGGCCGGCGACAGCCAGGCGGACAGCCGATAAATGTCCTGTGCCGCGCTGCGGTCAGTCATGGCTATGGCCGTGATGATGTTCGTGGGCGTGGCCGCCGCCGTCATACGCGCCGCCTTCGGGCGTGAAGGGCGCTTGTTTCCGTATCGTCGCGCCGCCGAGCCCCCGAACCATCTCCTCGATGACATGGTCGTAACGGAAGCGGATGCCGCCATCCTCGAGGATCTGCACCGGCAGATGACGATTGCCGAGATGCCAGGCGAGCCGCGCCATTTCCCGCGCCGATTTGCCGTGCACATCCACGACATCCTCAGCCGCCGCGGAAACCCGGACCCAGGAATCGTCATCGAGGCGCAAACCGTCCCCCTCGCGCAGCAGGGTAGCGCGGTCCAAGTCGAGCAGAATTGCGTCGCCGCCATCGGTCGTCAGCCGCAGCCGCCGGCGATGCCGATCGTCGTAGGCTAGAGTCACCGCGCCAACCGCGGCATCCTGCGGCCAGTCGCCTGAATGTGCGACTTGAGTGGCCCGTTTCATCGTCATCAGAACAGGAAGTAGCGCTGCGCCATGGCGAGTTCCGTCGCCGGCTCGCAGGTCAATAGCTCGCCGTCGGCGCGCACCTCGTAGGTTTCCGGGTCGACCGACATATCCGGTGTCGCGTCGTTCAGGATCATGTGTTTCTTGTCGACGCCGCGAATGCCTCGGACCGGCAGCACCTTACTTTGCAAGCCAAGCCGGTCGGCGATGTCACCATTCGCAGCGGCCAGAGACACGAACGTGACCCGGCTTTGCTGCAGCGACCGTCCGATAGCGCCGAACATATGGCGGTAATGCACCGGCTGCGGGGTCGGGATCGACGCATTCGGGTCGCCCATGGCGGCCGCGGCGATCGTCCCGCATTTCAGAACGATATCGGGCTTCACCCCGAAGAACATCGGTTTCCACAACACCAGGTCGGCGAGTTTGCCGGTTTCGACCGACCCGACATAGTCGGCGATGCCGTGCGCCAGGGCCGGGTTGATGGTGTATTTCGCGATGTAGCGCTTGGCCCGGAGATTGTCGTTCTCGCCGGTTTCACCCGGCAGGCGGCCGCGCTGCTTGCGCATATTGTCCGCGGTTTGCCAGGTACGGATGACCACTTCGCCGACCCGGCCCATGGCCTGACTGTCGGACGCGATCATGCTGAAGGCGCCGATGTCGTGCAGGATATCTTCCGCCGCGATCGTCTCGCGCCGGATCCGGCTTTCGGCGAAGGCCACGTCCTCGGGAATATTCGAGTCGAGGTGATGGCAGACCATCAGCATGTCGAGATGCTCGTCCACCGTATTGACCGTGAAGGGTCGCGTCGGGTTGGTCGACGATGGCAGTACGTTCGTCTCGCCGCAGAGCTTGATGATATCGGGGGCATGGCCGCCGCCTGCGCCTTCGGTGTGGAAGGCGTGGATGTTGCGGCCCTTGAAGGCGGCGACGGTGTTCTCGACGAACCCGGATTCATTCAACGTGTCGGTGTGGATCGTCACGGCAACATCCATGTCGTCGGCAACCGATAGACAGTTGTCGATTGCCGCCGGCGTGGTGCCCCAATCCTCGTGCAGCTTGAGCCCGCACGCGCCGCCATTGACCTGTTCGGTCAGCGCTTCGGGCGACGTCGAATTACCCTTGCCGAAGAAACCCAGATTCATCGGCAAGCCTTCCGCCGCCTGCATCATCCGGCCGAGATGCCAGGCGCCCGGCGTGCAGGTCGTGGCGTTGGTGCCTTCGGCCGGTCCGGTGCCGCCGCCCAACATCGTGGTGATGCCGCTCATCAAGGCGTCGTCGACCTGCTGCGGCGAAATGAAGTGGATATGCACGTCGAGCCCGCCGGCGGTCACGATACGGCCTTCGCCGGCGATCGCTTCGGTGCCGGGCCCGATGACGATGTCGACATCGGGTTGCACGTCCGGATTGCCGGCCTTGCCGACGCCGCAGATCTTGCCGTCCTTGATGCCGATATCCGCTTTGACGATCCCCCAATAGTCGAGGATCAACGCGTTCGTTATGACCGTGTCGACGGCGCCGGCGTCGCGGCTGCGCTGCGACTGTCCCATCCCGTCGCGGATCACCTTGCCGCCGCCGAACTTCACCTCCTCGCCGTAGGTCGTCCGGTCGTCCTCGACCTCGATAAACAGGTCGGTATCGGCGAGGCGCACCTTGTCGCCCGTCGTCGGGCCGAACATCGCGGCGTAGGCGCCGCGCTCGATTTCGAAGGCCATCGGTCAGTCCTCCAGCGCGCCGTTGACGAGGCCGTTGAAGCCGTAGACCTTGCGGTCGCCCGCCAGTTTCACGAGATTGACCTCGCGCGCCTGACCCGGCTCGAAACGCACCGCAGTGCCCGCCGGTATGTCGAGCCGGAAGCCCTTTGCGGCCTCACGGTCGAAATCGAGCGCCGTATTGGTCTCGTAGAAATGGTAGTGGGAGCCGACCTGTACCGGGCGGTCGCTGGTGTTCGAAACGGTCAAGGTCAAGGTCTCGCGCCCTTCGTTGAGGGTCAGCGTGCCGTCCTTGCAGATCACTTCTCCTGGAATCATCGCAGGTCTCCTCAGCGGATCGGTTCGTGGACGGTGACGAGCTTGGTGCCGTCGGGGAAGGTCGCTTCGACCTGGACATCATGCAGCATCTCGGCGATGCCCGGCATCACCTGGTCGCGCCCGATCACTCCGGCGCCGTCGCGCATCAGATCGGCGACGGTGCGCCCATCGCGCGCGCCTTCGACTACATAGTCGGAAATCAACGCGACCGTTTCCGGGTAGTTCAGTTTGACGCCGCGTTCGAGCCGCTTGCGCGCCACGATCGCCGCCATCGCGACCAGCAGCTTGTCCTTTTCCCTCGGTGACAGATTCACTGTTTCCTCCCCGGAGTTTACACGTACCAAAGCCGCGGCAACCGGGCCGGAAGCCCACCCGCCATGCGGCGCATCTCGATCCAGTATTTTTCGAAGGCCTGGCGCAGCGCCAACGGATCAGCGCTGAGCCAGCGGGCAATCAGCACGCCGCCCATGCATGTCGCGCCTGCCCGCGAGGCGTCGATGTTCTGTGTCAGATCTTTCGCCGCCTCGAGATAAGTCGATGCGTCGTCTCCAAGATAGATCGCCGTGGCATAGGCCCGTGCGCCGCCGAAGCCAGCCGTTGCGTCCAACACTTCGACGATATCGTCCCCGACCAGCAAGGCATCCGCCCAGACAAGGCGGCCGCCCCGGCGCACTTCCCAGCCGTCGCGCAGGAACCCGCGCCGCATCACTTCGCCCCGCGCGAGCCGTCCGAAAACGACGCACTCGCCGGCTAGCACTTTCCCCTGCGGATGGGCGTCGATCTTCGTGCGGCGAGACAGCCGCGCGCCATCGAACAGGATGGTTTCCTGGGGCAGCCGCTCGAGCCAGCCTTCGGCCGCCACGTCGAGGGCGACATCGACCGTACTGTCCGGTCCCGTCGACCGGTAGACTTTCTCCGCCGCTTGGCCGACCGCAACCGCCCGGGCCGCTCCACCAACATCAATTGAAATTTGCAAACTATCGCCACCGACAAGGCGCCGGAGACCGTCGTCACCGCCGCCAAGGGCGGTTCGTCCGCCTCGACCCTGGGGAACAGGACGCGGAGCGGACTGCGCTGGTCGAGTTCGGCGAGCCGGGTCGCGCCGTCTTTTACCGCGAAGCCGACATGCGCACGGCCGTCCATGCGCGACAGGCCTTGCGCTGACGATACGGAATCAGACGGTGAGGTATCGGCGTACATCGCTTTCGACCATTTTCTCGCGACTGCCGGAGATTACGATTTCGCCGCGCTCCATAACAGCGAAAGCATCGGCCAGATCCCGTGCGAACTCGAAATACTGTTCGACCAGAAGAATCGCCATATCGCCGCGGTCGCGCAGCACACCGATGACCCGCTCTATGTCCTTGATGATCGACGGTTGGATACCCTCGGTGGGCTCGTCGAGAATGAGCAGGGTCGGCCGGGTCACCAACGCCCGGGCGATGGCAAGCTGCTGCTGCTGCCCGCCGGAAAGGTCACCGCCGCGGCGCTCGAGCATTTCGTACAGCACCGGAAACAGTTCGAAAATCTCGCCGGGGATGCTGCGCTCGGCGCGCGCCAGCGGCGCATATCCGGTTCGAAGGTTTTCCGCGACCGTCAGCAGCGGAAATATTTCCCGGCCCTGCGGCACATAGGCGATCCCTTTTCGCGTCCGCGCGTGCGGCGGAAAATGGGAGATATCCTCGTCCGACCAAAGAATTCAACCCTTGGCGATCGCCTGCTGGCCGACGATGGCGCGCAGCAGGCTGCTTTTGCCGACACCGTTGCGGCCGAGCACGCAGGTTACCGCACCGCGCGCCGCCGACAGCGACACGTCCCAGAGCGCCTGGCTCGCCCCGTAAAACAAATCGACATGGGATACCGTCAACATCGCCTAGTACCCACTATCAGGATTGGATGCGTCATGAGACGACCTGTGGCGTCCCGTGGCAAGGAGCGCCGGAGTCGGCGATGTGGTGCATCGGCAAGCCGGCGCGACGGTGTCCACGGGACGCCACAGGCCGCCCGCAGGGTTGATTTTCGTTCCGCATCCGGGGCGTCGCCGTGCTTGCCCGATGTCCCGCATCGCGCTGCGCACGGCTCCTGCCGGGTGCGGTCGAAATGTCAATCTCATGATGCATCCAATCCTGATAGTGGGTACTAACGTCCCAGATAGACTTCGATGACACGCTCGTCCTGCTGCACCATTTCGAGCGATCCTTCCGCGAGGACAGCGCCTTCGTGCAGCACCGTGACTTTCGATTCCAACGACTTGACGAACTCCATATCGTGCTCGACGACAATCAGCGAGTGGCTGGCAGAGATTTCCTTCAGCAGTTCGGCGGTCTGCTCGGTCTCCGCGACCGTCATGCCCGCGGCAGGTTCGTCGACGAGAAGAAGTTCCGGGTCCTGGATGAGCAGCATGCCGATTTCGAGCCATTGCTTCTGGCCGTGCGACAGCGCCCCTGCAAGGGTGTCGCGCAAATTCGTCAGCGCGATCGTCTTCATCACCGCGTCGATACGGTCCGACTGATCGCTTTTCAAACGGAAGAACAGCGAGGCGCGCGCGGACCGGTCGTGCGCGAGGGCCAGTTCGAGATTCTCGAAGACGGTATGGCTTTCGAATACGGTGGGTTTCTGAAATTTACGGCCGATCCCGAGCGTCGCGATCGCCGCCTCGTCCATCTTTGTGAGGTCGACGTCGCCGCGAAAGAAAACCGTGCCGGAGTCCGGCTGGGTCTTGCCCGTGATCACGTCCATCATCGTCGTCTTGCCGGCCCCGTTCGGGCCGATGATCGCGCGCAGCTCGCCCGGCTCGACATAGAAGCTCAACTCGTTCAACGCCTTGAATCCGTCGAAGGAAACCGTGACGCCGTCGAGATAGAGGATCGGCTCGAACTTCGAGCTGGCGCTGCCGCGCTTCGGCCGTGCGCGTTGGATTTCGCTCATAACGCCCTCCGCGGGAGTAACCGCGCCACACGCTGACCGATCTTGGTGAAAACGTCGCGGCTGCCGGGCGCGTTTTCGAGCAGCCCGGCAATACCCTTCGGCAGGAAGATGGTCACCAGAATAAACAGGGCGCCGAGGAAATAGAGCCAGAATTCCGGGGCGGCTCCAGTAAGATAGGATTTCGCAAAATTCACCAGCACCGCGCCCAATGCCGCGCCATGCAAGGTGCCGCGCCCGCCCAGCGCGACCCAGACGACGATCTCGATCGAGTTGGCAGGCGAAAATTCGCTCGGATTTATAATGCCGACCTGCGGCACGTAAAGCGCGCCCGCGACACCCGCCATCATCGCCGAAACGACGAAGACGAACAATTTGTACTGTTCCACGCGGTAGCCAAGGAATCGGGCACGGCTTTCCGCATCCCGGATCGCGACGAGCACCCGGCCGAGCTTCGATTTCACGATATAGAGGGAGAGCCCATACCCCGCCGCCAAAGCGACAGCCGAGGCGACGAACAATCCGGCGCGGGTCCCGTCCGACTGCAGGTTGAAGCCCAGTAGATCCTTGAAGTCGGTGAGCCCGTTGTTGCCGCCGAATCCCATATCGTTGCGGAAAAAGGCGAGCAGCAGCGCGAAGGTCATCGCCTGCGTGATAATCGACAGATAGACACCGGTGACGCGCGAGCGGAAAGCGAAAAATCCGAACACCAATGCGAGCAGCCCCGGCGTCAGCAACACCATCAGCATGGCGAACGGAAAGACGTCGAAGCCGGACCAGTACCAAGGCAGCTCCTTCCAATTCAGGAACACCATGAAATCCGGCAAGACCGGGTCCTTGTAGACGCCGCGGTCGCCGATCTGGCGCATCAGATACATGCCCATCGCGTAACCGCCGAGCGTGAAGAACGCACCGTGGCCGAGGCTTAAAATGCCGCAATAACCCCAAATCAGATCGACGCTGATCGCGAGCAAGGCGAAACAAAAGTACTTGCCGGTGAGTGCGACAACATAGGTCGGCACGTGCCATGCCGACTCTGGCGGCAGGGCGAGATTACAGATTGGAACGAGTACCGCCGCGAGAAATAGGACACCAAGCAGGATACGACCCCCAGCCGGTGCCGCCATCAAGTAGGGCAAAATGAATCCGCGGTGGCTCATTGATCAGCTTTCCACCGCGCGGCCTTTTAGCGCGAACAACCCGCGCGGCCGTTTCTGAATGAAAAGAATGACGACGACCAGCACCAGGATCTTGCCCAGCACGGCGCCCACATAGGGTTCGAGGAACTTGTTCACGATGCCGAGCGACATGGCGCCGACCAGCGTGCCCCACAGGTTTCCGACACCGCCGAAGACGACGACAAGGAACGAGTCGATGATATAGGACTGGCCAAGATTGGGGCTGACATTGTCGATTTGGCTGAGCGCCACGCCGGCGATCCCGGCAATACCCGACCCGAGACCGAAGGTCATCGCATCGACCCAGCCGGTAAGAATTCCCATGGCGCTCGCCATGGCGCGGTTCTGCGTCACCGCGCGCATCTGCAGGCGGAACCAGGTCTTGCGCAACACCAGCAGCAGCACGCCCAGGACCATCAGGGAAAAGACGATGATGGCGATCCGGTTGTAGGTCAGGGTCAACCCTTCCGCGGTCTGAATCGCGCCTTGCATCCAGGACGGTGTGCCGACCTCGCGGTTGGTCGGACCGAAGATGCTGCGCACGAATTGCTGCAGGACCAGGCTGAGTCCCCAGGTCGCCAACAAGGTTTCCAGCGGGCGGCCATAGAGGAATTGTATGATACTGCGTTCGATGGCGACGCCGACGAGCCCGGCCACGAGGAATGCCATGGGGATCGCGATGAACAGCGAATAATCGAAAAGATAGGGTGCATGGCCCCGAATGACTTCCTGCACGACGAAGGTCGTGTAGGCGCCGAGCATGACCATCTCGCCATGCGCCATGTTGATGACGCCCATCACGCCGAAGGTGATGGCGAGCCCGATCGCCGCGAGCAGCAGCACGGAGCCGAGGCTGACGCCCTGGAACAGGTTCTGGACCGTGCCCCAGAACGCGGCGCTACGCTCCGCTTCGGACAATACTTTTCCCGCAGCGGCGCGAAGGGCCTCGTCCGGTTCCGCGAATGACCCGTCGTCCTTTTTGATCAAAAGCGAGTTCAGCAAACCGCGGACATCAGGATCGGAAAACGTGCCAAGCGCCTCGATCGCCACCAGCCGCGTCTTCGCTCCGCCGCCATGTACCAATTGAACCACGGCCAGCGCGCGCTTCATCCGGTCTTTGACCGCGTCATCCGGTTCCGACCTCAGCGCCGCCTCCAGCGGCGCCATCATTGCCTTGGCGCGCGATTTGAAAACCGCATCGGCGGCCGCGATGCGTATTGCAGGATCCTTGTTCTGCAGGCTGAGGCTGCCGATCGCGCCGCGCAATTTCTTGCGTAGCTTGTTGTTGATTCGAACTTTTTTCGGTGTAGGCTTTTCCGCGACCGGCGCGCCGGTCAACGGGTTCCGGTAAACCGATTTACCGTCCTTCGTCGCCTTGAGCAGGATCGCGCCGTCGGCTTTGCGCCGATACAGATTGCGCGACAGCATGGCTTCCAGGATTCCGATGACACGGGGATCGCCCGTCGCCACCAGTGCATCGACCGCTTTGGATTTTTTGGCGAAACTTTTCTGGCCGAGTTCCGCGACCAGTTTGGCCAAGGCGGCCTCGTCGGTTTCGGCGAATGCCGTGGTGGACAGCGCGGCCGCGAAGACGAGGACGATTATTCGCAAGGCTGCACGCATTGTCGGGGTCCGCGTAAATGGTTTGTTTCTAACGCTTGTGCAGACGAAAGCGACCGGGAGCCCCACCCGATCGGGCAGGCCCCCCGGCCACCGTTGGAGTAGATGCTAGTTGGTCATGAAGCTGGGTTTGACGCAGTTGCCGCAAACCCAAGGATAGGTCCAATCGGCGGTCAGCTTCGCGCTTTCCGGAATGAAGTCGCTCCAGGCGTCGCCAACAACCAAACCGTCCGTGTTCCAGACCGTGTCGAACTGGCCATCGGCCTGCACTTCGCCGATCAGAACCGGCTTGGAGAGGTGATGGTTGGTGTTCATGACAGCCATACCACCGGTCAGGTTCTTGAACTTCTGGCCGTACATGGCCTGGCGGACAGCATCGACATCGGTGGTGCCGGCCTGCTTGACGGCCTGAACCCACATGTTGAAGCCGATATAGTGCGCTTCCATCGGATCGTTGGTGACGCGCTTCTCGTCCTTGATGAAAGCGTGCCACTTCTTGATGAAGGCGTCGTTTTCCGGCGTCTCGATGCTCATGAAGTAGTTCCAGGCGGCGAGGTGGCCGACCAGCGGTTTCGTGTCGAGACCGGCGAGTTCTTCTTCACCGACCGAGAAGGCGATGACGGGGATATCTTCCGCCTTGATGCCCTGGTTGGCGAGTTCCTTATAGAACGGCACATTCGCGTCGCCGTTGATCGTGGAAACGACGGCGGTCTTTTTGCCGGCGCCGGCGAATTTCTTCACCCCGGCGACGATCGTCTGCCAATCGGAATGACCGAACGGCGTGTAGTTCTCCATGATGTCTTCGTCTTTGACGCCCTTCGAATGCAGGAACGCACGGAGAATTTTGTTGGTCGTACGCGGATAGACGTAATCGGTGCCAAGCAGGACCCAGCGCTTCGCCGCGCCGCCGTCTTCGCTCATCATATATTCGACGGCCGGGATCGCCTGCTGGTTCGGCGCCGCACCCGTGTAGAACACATTGCGCGAGGACTCTTCGCCCTCGTACTGCACCGGATAGAACAGCAAGCTGTTCAGTTCCTCGAAAACCGGCAGAACCGATTTACGCGATACCGACGTCCAGCAGCCGAACACGACGTCGACCTTCTTGGCGGTGATCAGATCACGCGCCTTCTCGGCGAACAGCGGCCAGTTCGACGCCGGGTCGACGACAACCGCCTCGACCTTCTTGCCGAGCAGTCCGCCCTTCTTGTTCAAATCGTCCACCAGCATCAGCATGGTGTCCTTCAGCGTCGTCTCGCTGATCGCCATCGTGCCGGACAGCGAATGAAGGACACCGATCTTGATGGTTTCGGCAGCCTGTACGGCGGACGCCGCCAATAACGCCGCCGTGGCGCCCGCGATCGCAAGACCGCGTGTAAGTTTTCCAAAACGTTTCATCGATTGCTCCCAACAAAGAATTCATTGCACACACCGTCATAAAAGCAACCCGCGTGCCAAACCCGGGGAACATCACCTATCGTATTGTTTTATTATTGTTTTTCATCCCCTCGCACAGAAATTATGCTCCATCTCGATCACAGAACTGCACAATAATTATGCACATACCTCCACTTGCCCTTTTTTTCGCCACATTGACTAAAAACGAGTCAATTCAATCGTAACGCCACATCGGCATCACCTTTGCGGCTCGCTTGTGTTAGGGATCATGCGCAGGCGGCAGCCGCCACGTTGGCCGGGGCAGGGACAACCGAGCATGCAGGATCTCAAGAACAAAGCGGCTATCATAACGGGGGCCAGCCGCGGGATCGGCGCGGCGACGGCCCGCGAACTGGCGGCGCAGGGCGTATCGGTTCTGTTGGCCGCCCGCAGCGTCCAAGACATCGGAGCCGTCGCAGCCGAGATTCGGGCGTCAGGCGGCGTGTCGCAAGCGATGCAATGCGATGTCACGGAATATGACGACGTCGAAGCCGCCGTCGCGCGCTGTCTGGCCGCATTCGGCAGCGTCGACATCCTGGTGAACAATGCGGGGCTGATCGAACCCATCTCCCGCTTGGCCGAGTCCGACCCGGCCGCCTGGGTCGCGGTGGCGGATGTCAACTACAAGGGCGTCTATCATGGCTTGCGGGCGGCGATCCCGGCGATGCTGGACCAGGGCGCCGGCGTCATCGTCAATTTAAGCTCGGGCGCGGCGACCGGCGCGCTGAAGGGATGGAGCCACTACAACTCGTCCAAGGCCGCCGCCCTATCGCTGACCCGGACCGCCGACGCGGAGTACCGGCACCAGGGTATTCGTGTCGTCGGGTTCAGCCCAGGAACCGTGGCGACCGGCATGCAGGTCGCGATCAAGGCGTCGGGGCTCAATCGGGTCAGCCAGCTCGACCCGTCGGCGCACAAAGATCCGGCCGTGCCGGCCCGCGTTATCGCCTGGCTTTGCTCGGACGACGCGGCAGACTATGCCGGAATTGACGTTTCCATCAACGACGAGACGATCCGGCGACGGGCTGGGCTAATCGTCTAAACCGTCCCGATCGGGTTGGCCGGAGAGCCGACGGCGCCCGGCAGGTACAGCGGCGGCGCGGGGACAAAGAACCGATAACGCCCGTTCGCTTCGAGCCATTCGGCGATCTCTGTGAAGTACCACATCTCACCCAGATGGATGCCGAGCTTGAACAGGCAGAGCTCGTGGATCGGCAGGCCGGGGCCGCGGTCCATGCCCGCTGGGCGGCCCGCATGCTCGAACTCGACGGCGCGGTTGTCGGAAACCAGCACCGCCATGCCGCAGTCGTTGATCCATTGCAGCAGTTTCTGGTCGAAACCGTCGAAGGCCGGGCAATGGGTGCGCGGCAGGTCCGGCGGCACGTCGGCGCCGAACTCCAATAGCTTGTCGGCATAGCCGGTGTAGCAGCAGACGATATCGCCCTGTTCGATCTCGATCCCGTCGGCCTCCAGCAGGCGCATCAAATCGTCGTAGCTGACCCGCCGGTTTTCCTCGCCGAAATGCTTCTTCATGTTGAGCAGCACGCCGCGCCCCTGGACGCAGTGCCGCGCCATGTTCTCGATGCCCAGGTTCCACGCGCTGAGCTCGCCGTAGCGCGGCTCGCCCACGTCGTTCACCAGCTTGTGGCCGTTGTACTGGACGATTTCGTCGACCCCGTCGCCGTCGGCGTCGAACAGCCCGCCCATATGCGCGAAGCTGTCCCATTGCGAAGAATGCTGGTTGTAGAGCAGCACCGCATCGTCGGAGACGACCTGCGTGCTGCCCGGATCGAAACTGTCGATGCGCATGTTGAAGGCCGTCTTGCCGTCCCGCACGACCGGCTTCAGCACCGGCGGCTTGCGGCGCGGATTGGTCGCGTCGGTCGCCGGCACGTCGAGCGGCAGGCTGAGGCAAAAGGGCTTGCCAGCCTTGATTTCCTGCGCCGCCTTCATGGTGCTTTCCTCGGTCAGGTAGTTCAGCCGGCCGAGCTGATCGTCGGGCCCGAATTCGCCCCAATTCGATCCCGGCGGCCGGTTCTTCCATCTCTGCGCCATATTTATGCTCCGCTTACGACCAATCCGGCTTGCGTTTCTCGGCGAAGGCCTCGAGGCCTTCCTGCGCGTCGTCGGTGTCGATGATGTGGCAGATCGTGTCGACAACGTACTCGATGGTCCGCCGGTACTCGTTGTCGTTGGCCCGCATGAAGCTGTCGCGGCCGATGCGCATCACCACGGGCGACTTCGCCGCCAGGTTCAGCGCCAGTTCCCGCGCCTTGTCCATCACCTGGTCGCGCGGCACGGCGTAGTTCACGAGACCCCGCGCTTCCGCGTCCTTGGCAGAGATCGCGTTGCCGGTGAACAGCAGCTCGAAGGCCTTGTGGCGACCGATCTGGCGCGGCAGGTGGACGTAATGCATCGCCGGGATCACGCCGACATCGATCTCCGGATAGCTGAGGTCGATATCGTCCGCCGCCACGATCATGTCGCAGGACACCGCCAAGGTGACGCCCGCCGCCCACGCCGGGCCGTTGACCGCGGCGATGCTCGGCTTGCCGAGCCGGTACTGCGCGTCGTGCATGCCGAAATAGAGCACTTCGAGGAAGTTGCGCAGGTCGAGTCCGGTCTTGCCGCGGATCATCTTCAGGTCCATGCCGGCGCTGAACGCCTGTTTGCAGGCGCTGGTCAGGATGACGGCGCGCACTTCCGGATCCTCGCGCACCCGGCCATAGGCGTGGACGATTTCTTGCGCCAAAGCCATGTCGATCGCATTGACCGGCTCACGGATCATGGTGATTTCCGCGATCCGGTCGCGCACCTCGTAGCGGATGCGCCGATACGCCGACATGCGCGGGCTACCCGATCACGAAGGGGTTCGCGACCTCGGTCGCGGTGCTGATCCACACGCTCTTGGTCTGCATGTAGTCCCGCATCGCTTCCTGCCCGCTTTCCCGGCCAAGGCCCGAGTTTTTATAACCGCCGAAGGGCGACACGTAGCTGACGGCGCGGTAGGTGTTGACCCACACGGTACCGGCCTGGATCCGTTCCGGAATCTCGATCGCGCGCTTGATGCTCTGGGTCCAGACACCGGCGGCGAGGCCGAACTGCACGTCGTTGGCGATGGCGACCGCCTCCTCGTCGTCCTTGAACGGGATGATCGACAATACCGGGCCGAATACCTCTTCCTGGGCGATCCGCATGGAATTGTTCACGCCGGTATAGATGGTCGGCTCGACGAACCAGCCGTCGCCGCATTCCGGACGCGACGCCCTGGCGCCGCCGAGGACGCATTCCGCGCCGTCCTCGCGCGCCACGTCGAGATAGCCCAGCACCTTTTCGAACTGCAGCTGGGTGGTGACCGGCCCCACCTGGGTGTCCTTCGACATCGGATCGCCCAACTGGGCGGTCTTGGCGAAGGCGACGATCTTGTCGACGAACTCGTCGTGGATCGATTCCTGGACCAGCAGCCGCGAGCCGGCGATGCAGGTCTGGCCGGAGGCCGCGAAGATGCCGGAAATCGCACCCTTCACCGCGTTCTCGATATGGGCATCCTCGAACACGATATTCGGCGACTTGCCGCCGAGCTCCAGGCTGACGCGTTTCAATCCCGCCGCCGCGGTTTCGTACACCTTCCGGCCGCTCAGCGAGCCGCCGGTGAAGGCGACCTTGCGCACCCGGTCGTCGCGCACCAGCGCATCGCCGACCTCCGCCCCATACCCCGAGACGACGTTGACGACGCCTTTCGGGAAGCCGGCCTCCTCGACGATCTTTGCGAATTCGAAGGCCGACGCCGACGTGAATTCGGACGGCTTGATGACGACCGTATTGCCGGCCGCCAGCGCCGGCGCCAGCTTCCAGGTCGTGATCAGCATCGGCGAGTTCCACGGGATGATGCAGACGCAGACGCCGAGCGGCTCGTGCCGCGTGTAGTTGAAGGTCTCCGGCTTGTCGATCGGCAGCACCGCGCCCTCGATCTTGTCGGCCAGCCCGCCGAAGTAATAGTACCATTGCGGAATGTAGGCATTCTGCGCCGCCATCTCGGCGAGCAGTTTGCCGTTGTCGGTCGTTTCGATCTCGGCCATTTCCGTGGCCTTCTCGGCGTACAGGTCGCCGAGCCGGCGCAGCAGCGCGCCGCGTTGCGTGGCCGTCATCGCCGGCCAGTCGCCGGTGGTGAAGGCCTCCTGTGCCGCCGTCACCGCGCGTGCCGCATCCTCCGAATTGCCACGCGGGAACAGCGCCCAGGGCTCGCCCTTAAACGGGTTGTAGGACTCGATCCAGTCGCCCGACGCCGGATCGCAGAATTCGCCGCCGATATAGTTCTGGTACTTCTTCAGTACTGTCGTCATCACTGCCTCCCTTGTCCGTGAATATCTGTTTGTTACGAGGATACACCGGGCGGACCGGATGGAGGCAAGCGTTCAGCCCTCTCCGCCCGCCTTCGCCTGCGCCGCCTGGTACTTCTCCATCGCCCGCTGGACCATCGGACGGCGGCGGCCGGCGGGCGCGCCGAGCAGATAGTCCGGATCCTTCTCGCCCTGGCTCGACAGCAGAAAACTCGAATGCGCGGCGGTGATGTGCTGGTTGAAGCCCTGCGCGTCCTGCGCGCCGTTCACCGCCAGCTTGATCATGCGCAATTGGAACGGATCGTTCTGCGCGACCTCGGCGGCGTATTCCATCACTTCGTCGTCGAGCCGGTCGCGCGGCACGACCCGGTTGACCAGGCCCAACTCCAGCGCCTCTTCGGCGTCGACGAAGCGGCTCTCAAACAGGATCTCCTTCGCCTTGCGGTGATGGATGTCCCACGGGATGCTGAAATACTGGAAGTTGGTGCCGAGGAACATGGCGTCCTCCGCCGCGAAGATCAGGTCCATCGCCGAGGCGATGATCCAGCCGCCGAAGATGCAGTAGCCCTGCACCGCGGCGATGGTCGGCTTCTGCACGTTGCGCCAGCGCAGCGTCTTGTCGACGAACTGCTCTTTTGTGTGATTGTACCGGCCGCGCACGCCTTCCTGAATCGTATATTCGGTCTCGCGATAAGCGGTCTCCTCCGGCGTGCCGAGATCGTGCCCGACGGAGAAATGCTCGCCCTCGCCGAACAGTGCGATGACCCGCACGTCGAGATCGAAGTTGGCGGTCTCGAAGGCGTGGTCCATCTCGTTCAGCATCGGCGTGCTCTGCGCGTTGCGGTAACGCGGCCGGTTCGCGGTGATGCGCGCGACGTGGTCGACGACCTCGTATCGGATGTTCTCGCAGTCCATGGTTCCTCGTCTCCTCAGGAAGAAAGGTCGTCGAGACCGGTCACGCCGATGGCGACCAGCTGTTCGTATTCGCTTGCGTCCATGCCGAGCAGGCGTTCGAACACCTCGGCCGAATGCGCGCCTTTGACCGGGGCGGCGCCGGTCACCCGTGCGGGTGTGGCCGAGAGATGGCAGGGGATCGCCGGCTGCGGCCAGGTACCTGCCTCCGAATGATCGATCATGGCGATACTGCCCCGCTCGCGATACACCGGGTCCTGCGTTACCTCCAGCCCGTCGAGGACGGGCGCGGCGATCACGCCGGCTTCGGCAAGGCCGCGGGCCAGCACGTCGCGGTCCTGTCCCGCGGTCCAGGCGGCGATGTCCCGGTCGAGCGCGTCTTCGTCACGCTTGCGGTCGCCCGCAAAACGCTCAAGCCAATCGGACCGGCTCGCCACGCGGCACAACGCGGCCCATTGATCCCCCGTCTCCGCGGCTATCGCGATCCAGCAGTTCGTTCCCGCGCAAGGGTAGATGCCGTGCGGTGCGTAGGCCGCGTGGCGGTTACCCGCCGGTCCCGGCACCTTGCCCGTCAGCGCATATTCCAGCCAACGCTCGCCGATGAAGGTGAAGTTGGCTTCCTGCATCGACATGTCGATGAACTGGCCCTCGCCGGTGCGGTCGCGGTGGTAGAGCGCCAGCGCTAACGCCGCGAAACCGTAGAGACCGGCAACCGCATCCGGATACATCTGTCCGGAGTTCATCGGCGCGCCGCCCTCGTAGCCGAGCAGCGCCGACATGCCTGAGGCCGGCTCGATCGTGCCGCCGATCGCCGGCAGCGGCGACCAGGGGCCGGTCTGGCCGTAGCCCGAGATCGAACACAGGATGATGTCGTCCTTCACCGCGCGGAGATCGTCGTAAGCGATGCCCAGCTTGCCCATGACCCGCGGCGAGAAGTTCTCGGCGACGAAATCGGCCTGCTCGACGAGCCGCTTGAAGGTGTCGACACCCTCCGGTTCGGACAGCTCCAATGTCACCGACTGCTTGTTCAGATTGACCGAGTTGAACAGCGCATTGCAGTTCCACGAATGCTTGGCGGTGTCCCGGTCCCGTAGGGCCGGCGCCATCGGTGTCGTCGCCACGCCGCGCCACGAATCGAGCCGGGTCCGCGCTTCGACCAGCACGATCTCCGCCCCTATGAGCCCCAGCAGTTCGGTCGCCAGCGAGCCGGCCCAGGCCTGGGTCAGCACGACGCCGCGGTAGCCTGCGAGCGGGCCGGTCACCATCGACTTTTCACCTGCCGGTTTCGGGCGCGCATCAACCTTTGCAGACTCGCCCGGCGTTACCGTCAATGGCGTCCGGGACATTTTGAAGGGCATGCCGGGAAACCTTGTCCCATCGACATCCGCGAAGAAGTCCCGTGCCGCGAATTGCGGGTTCCGCGCCAGCTCGTCCATCGTATAGGCCGGGCCCGCGACCACCGGTATTTCCGACAGCCCGGCGAACAGATCGTCCTTGGTCCAGTCCTTCATCGCCGCCTCGACCCGTTCGACGAACAGTGCCTTGTTTTCCTTGTCCGCCCGCGCATGGTTGGTCTGCAGCCGCGGATCGTCGGCCAGATCGTCGAGTCCCAGCAGCCGCATCGCGCCCGCCCAGAAATGCGGCCGGGTCAGGGTCAGCGCGAAAAAGCCGTCCTTGACGGGCACCGGCCCGGCGGTGAAATCGACCGCGTCGCGGCGCGGCCAGGCTTCGCCGTTGTAGAGGCTGCGCAGCAGGCCCGGCGCGAATGTCATCGCCAGCACTTCGTCCATTGCGAGGTCGATCTGCTGTCCGTCGCCGCCCGCCTGCCGATGCACCAATGCGCAGAGCGCCGCGCCGAACGCCAGAGTTCCCGCCTGGTAGGCCGGCTGATAGCCGGACGACTTCAGCGGCGACCGGTCCGCCAGCCCATTGACCGACGCCCAGCCGCTGAGCGCGTCCGCCGTCAATTCGTTGCCGGGCCAGCGCGCCCTTGCCCCTGTCAGGCCATGCGGCGTGACGGCGATATGGACCGCGCCGCCACTGCCCGCGGCTTGCGCGTCGATCCATTCGCGATCCGCCGTACCGGCTGCGGCGGAGTCGATGATGACATCGGCGCTCTCGAACAGGTCGCGCCAGCCGGAATCTTCGGATGCCAATTCGACGGTTTGACGATTGGCGAGCGCGTAGCGCGCCGGGATCGACTCGCCGTCCCCATCGAACGGCGCGACGCCGCGTAACGGATGCGGATCGCGCAGCACGACAAGCGCACCGGCGTCAGCAAGCAGGCGCGCGCACCACGCACCGGCGAAATCGGTCGATAAATCGAGGACTCTCAAGCCCTCCAAAGCTGACGGAATGACACCCTCCCACGATCAGAGGGCCGAAGTTTAGGGAGCGAGCCGGAGCGTGTAAATCGATCGGCTCCCCGGTGAAATTTCAGCGACTTCGCCGCGCGGCATCTTCGAACTGACCGTAACATCAGCCTCAGCTGTCGCAGGTGCTGAAAATAGCATGCACGATTCGCATCCAAATTCTGTAACCTCTTTACAGCGCCTGCGGCGGCGCGGGGCGACGCGTGTGAAACGATCGACAACGCGAGGTAGGACGTTGAGCAATGCGTCCGTGGAAATGGTGGGTGCCCTCATTGGGGAAGCTCGGGACCTCCCGGACGACAGCCATCCCAATACACGCATCGCCTACGACTACTGGCAATCCGTCCGGGCCAAGAACGGCCACTTGCCCGCGCGCGCCGATATCGACCCGTTGGACCTGCCCGCCGAGGTTTGGCCGGACCTCATCCTATCGGACGTACAGATGGAGCCGTTCTCCATACTCTATCGCCTGGTCGGTACGGCGATCGTCGGGATCGACGGCTTCGACGCCACGGGCAAGCGGGTCGATGAAGTTTATCCGCGGCGGGACCCCGCGGCGGTCGTGGCGGATTACAAATTGTGCATCGCCGCCCGTTTGCCGCATTTCCGGCGGATATATTTGTTCGACCAACGCGTGAGCTACGAAATACTGGTCGAGCGGCTGCACATGCCCTTGGCGACCAACGGTGTAGACGTCGATAAATTCCTGACGACGTTCATAAAACTGGATTAGGAACGATAGAGCAGATCGGGGTTTGTTGGAATCGCCTTTGGCGATCCAACAACCTCGTGAGAACTCATAGCTAGCCGCCGGGCCCGAATGTCCGCTTGAATTTAAGGGACATGAACGGTGACGATGGCGGCACCGCCCGCTGCACCCCCACTCGCTCACACGACCGTCATGCCACCATCCACCACCAGTTCCGCGCCGGTGACGTGACGGGCTTCGTCGGAAGCCAGGAACAGGATGCAGTTGGCGACGTCCACCGCCTGCCCCGGCTCGCCCATCGGCACCAGGTCGAGCCGCGCCTTCCAGTTCGCTTCGACATCGCCGTTGCCCATGCCCATCACCTGGTTGCCCATGTTTGTGACGATGACTCCGGGATGGACCGAGTTGCAGCGAATGCCGAGGCCGCGCCTCGCGCAGTCGATGGCGACCGATTTGGTGAGCTGCCGCACCGCGCCCTTCGAGGCGCCATAGGCGACAAGATGCGCCGTGGCAATCAACCCGGCGATGGAGGACATGTTGACGATGGCGCCGCCGCCGTCGCCGCCCTTGGCCCGGCCGCCATCGGCCGTCATCGCCGCGACGCCGTATTTGCAGCCCAGGAACACGCCTTCCACATTGACCTTCTGAACCGCACGCCATTGGTCGAGGTCCGTCGCGGCCAGGTGCTGGTTGTTCTCGGTCGCCAGGATGCCGGCATTGTTGACCAGGATGTCCGGCCGCCCGTGATTTTTGGCCACGCTGTCCATCAGGCTCCGCCAGCTCGCCTCGTCGCGCACATCGTGCTGCACGAAGGCCGCGTCGCCACCCAGTATTTCGGCCGCCGCCTGGCCGGTCTTCTTATCGAACTCGGCGATCGTGACCTTTGCGCCTTCTTCGGCCAACCGCGACGCCGCCGCGAAGCCGATGCCCGTGCCGGCGCCCGAAACGATGGCGATTTTTCCTTCTACGCGCCCCATGATGCTTTCCCTCTTTTTGTGTTCGATTGCATCCTATCGGGAATTATGAGGGCTGCGTCACGATGATGCACGCTTCCGCCTCGGGTTCGGCCTGTAACGGCGGTATCATTCGGGTACTATGGCCGCAATCCGAGAAGAATGATCGAAGGGGAAATTGCCATGGCGTTCGAACATCCGGTGCTCATGACGGGCGGATCCTCCGGTGTCGGCGAGGCGACGGCAGCGTTATTGCTGGAGCGCGGCCATAGGGTCGTGTCGCTCGACATCAAGCCGTGCGGCAATCCGGATGTGGCCCATCACCATTGCGACCTGAGCGATGCCGCCAGCATCGATGCGGCGGTCGCCGGGCTGGACGGCCCTTACGCGTCGCTGCTGAACGTGGCGGGCGTGCCGAACACCGTGGGTAACGATCTGACCATGCGGGTCAATTATTTCGGCCTGCGCCATTTCACCCAGAAGATCTGGGACCGCGTGGCCGACGGCGGCACGGTCGTCAATGTCGCGTCGATCGCCGGCAACAACTGGCGCAAGCGGCGCGGCTTCCTGAACGAACTCATGACGATCAACGATTTCCACAAGGGCATCGCCTGGTGGGCCGAGAACGAAGCGGTGGTGGACATCGACCCCTACACCTTCTCCAAGGAGGCCGTGGTGCTCTACACCATGGTGCTGGCCGGCAAGGGCCTCGCACGCGGCATCCGGGTCAACGATGTCGGCCCGGGCCCGGTCGACACGCCGATCTTCCCCGACTTCACGCAAGACGTCGGCGAAGAGGTCATGCAAAACATGGTCGACATGGTCGGCCGCCCGGGCAAGCCGCACGACATCGCCGAAGCACTGGTGACCCTCACCGAAGGCCAGATAAGCTGGCTTAATGGCCAGCACATCATCGTCGACGGCGGCCTGATGGCGGGGTTGTCGAGCGGCTGGAAGAAGTAGGGCGTGACGATTTGTGAAAGGCACATCCTTGATCCCTATGCCGGCACTCGCCAACGAGACGATGATTTGAACGGTTTCGACCGAAACGGAGGTCATGGCATGACCAACCCCCAGACCAATATCCGCGAAATTCGCAGCCCAATTGGGCCCGAGATCACAGCCAAGAGCTGGGCGACCGAGGCGCCGATGCGGATGCTGATGAACAACCTCGACCCGGAAGTCGCGGAACGCCCGGAGGAGTTGATCGTCTACGGCGGCATCGGCAAGGCGGCGCGGGACTGGGAGAGTTTCGACCGGATCGTCGCGAGTTTGCGCCAATTGGCTCAGTAAGGCGAAACAGAACGTCAAGTTCCAGGGCCTCCCGGCACG